>NZ_KE148648.1:431-16190 GCF_000410635.1 Comamonas sp. B-9 | reverse complement strand
GACGCTCTTCCAGTGCGGCTTGGTACCCCAGTAGCCCTCGTTGCGCTCCATCTCGATACCGGTGCCCTTGACATAGGACTTGAGCTTGTACGGGCCCGTGCCGATGGACAGCTTGCCGGTGTTGAAATCGGCCACCGTGGGCCAGGGCGAGGTGACGCCGCAGCCCTCCTTGGGCGCAAAGCGCAGCTTGTCGAACTTGGCGATGCCGCTCCAGATGATGGGCAGCGAACGCGCCAGCTCATTGGGCATCGTCGGGATGGGCCGCTCGCTCTTGATGATGACGGTGTAGTCATCGGGCGTCTGCACATCGCTGAAGCTCTGGGCCGGCTCCATGTAGGAGCGCGAGACATTGGTCTCGTTGTTCAGCACGCGGCACAGGGTGAACAGCACATCCTTGGATGTGAAGGGCTCGCCATTGGAGAACTTCACACCCTGGCGCAATTTGAGCTCCCAGGTGTTGTCATCGACGGCGCGCCAGGACTGGGCCAGCCCCGGGATCAGCTCCATCTGCGCATTGCGGTTGATCAGCGACTCGAAGATATGGGCCGAGAACGCGTCGTTGGTGGTGACTTTGTGGTAATGCGGGTCAGCGGCGGTGGGCTCGGAGGCGAGGCCGATGGTCAGCGACTGGGCTGCCGCCATGCCCGCAGGCAGGGCGAGCGCAGCCAGGCTGGCCAGCGACAAGGGTGTGCGGCGCGAGATCTTCTTGGTAGACACAGGTCGTTCCTCCTTGGTTAAAAGCCTCGTAGGGCAATGCAAGTGCCGTGCCACTACCTATTTCTCATCGCCCACGCCGGGGTGCGAGACCCCGGCTGCCGCAAGCGCGCGGCTTACTTGGCGGGCTTGACCGATGTGGCCAGCGTGTACTGGTCGCGGCGGCCTTCGTAGCTCAGCTCTTTCTTGAAGGCCCAGATGCTGCTCTCGAAGTGCAGCGGGATCAGCGGCACGTTGTCCAGCGCGATCTGCGTGGCCTGCTCCAGCATGGCCTTGCGCTTGACCGGGTCCACCGTCTTGGCGGCCGGGATGTAGACCTTGTCGAAATCGGCATTGCTGAACGCGCCGTAGTTGCTGGTGCCCAGGCCCTTGGGCGAATCGGTGCTGGTCACCCACAGCTGGAACAGGCCCGATGCTTCGCCGTTCTCCGAAGGCCAGCCACCCATCGGGAAGCTGAACTCACGCTTGGCGCGCTTGGGGAAGTAGATCGAGGCGGTCATCGCATCGACCTTGGTCTTGATGCCGATGCGGGTCAGGTACTGCGCGACGGCCTGCGAGATCTGCGCATCGTTCATGTAGCGGTCGTTCGTCGACGATAGGGTCATCTCGAAGCCATTGGGGTAGCCGGCTTCAGCCAGCAGCTTCTTGGCGCCTTCGGGGTCGAACTTGATCTCGGGGGCCTTGGCCAGGCCGCCAAACATGCCATCGGGCATGTACTGGTAGGCGGGGGTGGCCATGCCGTCCATCAGGCGCTGCACGATGGCCTTGCGGTCGATGGCCATGTTGATGGCCTTGCGCACGCGCAGGTCCTGCAGCGGGTTCTTGCCGTCGGGGGCGGTCACAAAGGGCGACTTGTCGCGGCCGATGTCGGGCTGGAAGAACACCAGGCGGGTAGACGGCGTGGCCACAAAGGCCAGCTTCTTGTCTTCCTTGATGCGGGCCAGGTCGCGCGCGGCCGGGTTCTCGATCAGGTCGTAGTCACCGGACATCAGGCCCGTCAGGCGCGGGCCGGCATTGGGCACGGCCACCATCTTCACAGTCTGCCAGGCGGGCTTGGGGCCCCAGTAGCCGTCATTGCGCTCCAGGGTGATGGCATTGCCCTTCACATAGGACTTGAGCTTGAAGGGGCCGGTGCCAATCGCCATCTTGCCGCTGTTGAAATCGGCCACCGTGGGCCAGGGCCCCTTGTAGCCGCAGCCTTCCTTGGGCGCGAACTTGAGCTTGTCGTGCTTGATGATGCTGCTGGAGATGATGGGCAGGTTGCGCGCAAACTCGGCCGGGATCAGTGGCACGGGCTCGGCGGTCTTGACGATCACGGTCAGGTCATCGGGGGTCTGCACGTCGGTGATCAGCTTGGTCGTATCCATGTACGACTGCGAGACATTGGTCTCGTTGTTCAAGGTGCGGCAGATGGTGAACAGCACGTCCTGCGAGGTGAAGGGCGCGCCGTTGGAGAACTTCACATCCTTGCGCAGCTTGAACTCCCAGGTCAGGTCGTCCAGGTTCTTCCACGAGGTGGCCAGCGAGGGCACCAGCTCCATGCTGGCGGTGCGGCCCACCAGCGAGTCATAGACATGCGCCGAGAACGAGTCGTTCGTCGTCATCTTGTGGTAGTGGGGATCGGCCGCTGTGGGCTCGGAAGCCAGCGCAATGGTCAGGTGTTGGGCGTGGGCTGCGCCAATGAGCGAGGCACCCACCAGCGCCAGGGCGCGCTTGTTCAATGCGAAATTCATGTCTGTCCTTGGGATCTTGGCTAGCACTGCCAGCAGGCAGCGCTTTCGAACCGGGAAGCGGGACCATCGCGCACCAGCGCGCGCCATCGTCCGCAGCCGGAAAGCCTGCGAATTCTCACACGAAATGACATCTGCTCACGCTCACGCAGCCCGTGAAAAGTGGGCATTTACCCCAATAAAACAAGGAGATGGGCCATCTTTACCTGACATTGTTCGTGCAGCACACAATGTTATGCAAGCTGCGCAACAATGCGATCCCTGCGGGTGGGAAAATCCAGCACGCGTAACGCCGTCTGATCGGTACGATGCGCATCCACCCGCCCCCTGCCAATACGCTTTCCAACCCCTATGCGCCGCCGCCTTTTTTTGGCCTCCAGCCTGTTTGCCGCCAGCATGCTGGCCGCCTGCTCCTTGCTTGCCCCACCCAGCTACACCCTGTCTGCCGCCGAACTGCAGACCATCGTGGCCAAGTCCTTCCCCCGCTCCTATCCACTGCTCGGCTTTCTGCAGCTTGATGTGCAGGTCCCCAGCCTGCAGCTACTGCCCGAGACCAACCGCATCCAGGCGACGATGCGCGCCGAGATGTCGGGCAAGGTGCTGCCTCACCGCCTGGACGGCACGATGGTGCTGGACTTTGCACTGCGCTACTCGCCGGCCGACCACAGCCTGCGTGCCACCCAGGTGCAGGTGCAGTCGCTGCAGATGACCGGCCTGCCCGAGGCGATGGAGGTGATGCTGCAGGCCTACGCGCCGCGCGCGGCCGAGCATGCGATGGAGGATGTGGTCGTGCACACCTTGCGCCAGGAGGACCTGGAGCGCCTGGACAAGGCGGCCGAGCTGCCGGCCACCTTCAAGGTCACCGCCGAGGGCCTGCGCATCGAATTTGTGAAGCCCCAGGACGCGAAGTAGGCCGACAGGCCCGCGCTCAATCTGCTTTATGCTGCTGGCAAGGCGCATACCTGCAAGCCGCCTGCCTATTGTTTGGAGAGATCCCCATGAGCACCCTTGCCGATTTCAGTATCACCCGCAAATGGCCGGCCACCCGGCCTAATCTGCTGCAGCTGTATTCGCTGCCCACACCCAATGGCGTCAAGGTCTCCATCCTGCTCGAGGAGCTGGGCATGCCCTATGAAGTGCACAAGATCAGCTTCGAGAGCAATGACCAGACCTCGCCCGAGTTTGTCGGCACCTTCCCGAACAACAAGATCCCGGCCATCATCGACCCCAATGGTCCCGGCGGCCAGGCGATTGCACTGTTCGAGTCCGGCGCCATCATGGTCTACCTGGCCGAGAAGACCGGCATGTTCCTGCCGCAGGACCCGGTGAAGCGTTACGAGACCCTGCAGTGGCTGATGTTCCAGATGGGCGGCATCGGCCCGATGTTTGGCCAGGTCGGTTTCTTCAACATCTTTGCCGGCAAGGATTTTGAAGACAAGCGCCCCCTGACCCGCTATGTGGACGAATCCAAGCGCCTGCTGACCGTCCTGAACAAGCACCTGGCTGGCAAGGAATGGGTGGCCGGTGATACCTACACGATTGCCGATATCGCTATCTTCCCCTGGATCCGCAACATGATCGTGCGCTACAACGCCGAGGCCCTGATCGGCTGGGGCCAGTACCCCGAAGTCAGCCGTGTGCTCAGCCACTGGCTGCAACGCCCGGCCGTGCAGCGCGGTTTGCTGATCCCCTGATCTGCTTTGCTTTTAAGCAAAAAAATGCCAGCCCGAGGGCTGGCATTTTGCTGTGTGGCAGACGCTTAAACGGCTGCGCTCACAATGATTTCAACCAGCAACTCTGGGCGCGCCAGCTTGGCTTCACAGGTCGCTCGGGTAGGCATATTGGCCTTGTCGGCCCATTCGCCCCAGACCTGGTTCATGCCGGCAAAATCCTTGTCGATGTCCTTGAGCCAGATCTGCACGGTCAGCAGGCGCGCCTTGCTGGTGCCGGCTGTTTTCAAGTAGCCGTCGATCTTGGCCAGCACGTCGCGGGTCTGGGCGCCAATGTCGCCCGAGATGTCGCCAGCGGTGACGCCGGCCACATAGACCACGCCGCCGTGCACAACGATGCGGCTGAGGCGTTCATTGCTGTCGATACGTTGGATGTCGTTGCTCATCATTTACTCCCTGAGATAAAAATACGACCGCTGCAGCTAGGCAGTAGCAAAGCGGTCCACACGAAACGCCGAAATCGGCAAGCTGCTGGTGCCCTGGGTCACCAGCTCGGCCACAATGCAGCCGGTAATCGGACTGAGCTCAAAGCCATGGGCAGAGAAGCCAAAGGCATGCACGAGGTTATCAGCACTGGCACTCGGGCTGATGACCGGAATCTCGTCAGGCATAAAGCCCTCGATACCGGTCCAGGCCCGTGCAATGCTCACATCGCGCAGATGCGGGAACAGGTCGATGACGGTCTGCGCGCTCTTGGGCATGCGGTTGAGGTCGACCATCGCATGGCGTTGGCTGGCGTCGGCCTCGCAGCGCAGGCCGCCACCAATCACCACCGTGCCATTGTCGAACTGCTTGAACGACAGCGGCCGGCCCATCGCGCCCAGCACCGGTTTGACAAAGGGCGCCACGCGCTGGGTCACCATCAGCATCAGGCCGCCGGCCACCATCGGCACCGGGTCGCCCACCTGCGCGGCAAAATCTGCCGCCCAGGCGCCTGCGGTGTTGACCAGCCAGGGCGCATGGAACGCGCCCTGCGCGGTGCTGGCCTGCCACATGCCGCTTTGCTGGTCGACCCGCAGCACAGGCGCCTGCTCGACGATCTGCACGCCCAGCTTCTCTGCCGCCAGGCGGTAGGCGGTGGCCACCTTGTAGGGCAGCGCATAGCCATCGCGGTCGGCCCAGATGCCGCCCACCACATGGGGCGAGATGCTGGGCACCAACTCGCGCACCTGCTGCTGGTCCACCCATTGCTCATGGAAAAAACCCAGGCCGTTGAGCATGGCCACGCGCGCCTTGGCCTTGATCTCATCGGCCTCGTTCTCGGCCACCTGCAGTTGGCCCGAGGGCACAAAGCCGCCATCGCTGCCGATGATGTCGGCCAGGCCATGCCAGAGCTGCTCACGCGCGGCCAAGGCCAGCGGAATCTCGGCCACATGGCGGCCCAGGGTGCGCACGCCACCGGCATTGACGCCGGAGGCATGGCGGCCGCAGTACTCGGCCTCCAGCAGGCGCACGCTGAGGCCTGCCTTGGCCAGCTGGAAGGCGCTGGACAGGCCTTGCAGCCCGCCCCCGATCACCAGCACATCGCTGCTGCCCGATGCCGGGCTGGCTATGCGGGCCATGTCACACACCTGCGGCCAGCTGGGCCAGCGACAGCGACTTGAGCGGCGGACGGATGCGGTAGTAGCCCACGTCCTGCGGCGGCAAATTGGCTTCCTTGGCGATGATCTCGGTCACCGTCAAACCGCATTGGCGGCCCTGGCAGGGCCCCATGCCGCAGCGGCTGAAGGACTTGGTCTGGTTCGGGCCCACGCAGCCCAGCTGCACCTGCTCACGGATCGCGCCTGCGGTCACCTCTTCGCAGCGGCAGACCACGACCTCGTCGGCCGGAATGCGGAACTCGTCCTTGGGCCGGTACTGCTGGTTCAGGAAGGGGCGGATGCGCAGATGCTGCGCGATCTGGGCGCGCTGCTGGGCACCGTCTTCGCTCGCGCCAAAGCCCAGGCTGTTGGCCACGCCAATGCCGGCCAAGGCACCTTGCATCTCGGCCACCAGCGCGCCGCCAATGCCGGCGCCGTCACCGGCGATATAGATGCCCGGCAGGCTGGTCTGGCCCCAGCTATCCAGCACGGGCACCCAGCACAGCTGCTCATCGTCCCAATGGTGCTCGGCGCGCAAGGACCAGGACACCTGGGTGTTGGGCACCACGCCCTGGTGCAGCAGTACCAGCTCGCAATCGATCTGCTGGGCCCGGCCCGCGCTGCTAAAGCGCACCTGGCGCACGGCGTCATCGCCCTCGATGCGCAAGCCACCCACATCCTTGAAAAACGGAATGCCGGCCGACTTGATCTCGCGCAGCAGACCCAGGCCCTTGCGCACATAGCCCCAGCCGGCCAGCAGCGACGAGGCATGGCTGATCGCCAAACGCCAGTCGGTGCCCGCCGAGGTGTCGAGCACCGCACGGATGTCCACACCGGCGCGCAGGTACTGCGCCGCCAGCAAATAGAGCAAGGGGCCGCAGCCCGCCAGCACCACCGGCACCTGGGGCACGACGGCGGCGTTCTTCAGCAAAATCTGGCCAGCACCGGCGGTCATCACACCGGGCAGGGTCCAGCCCGGCACGGGGAAGGGCCGCTCCATCGCGCCGGTGGCGATCACCAGCGACTTGGTTTCGATGCGGATGGTGCGGTCGTTGCGCAGCACATGCACGGTCTTGTCGGGGTCGATCTGCCAGACCGACGCGCCCGCCCAGTGGGTCAGGCCACTGGCGCGGATCTGCTCGGCCAGCGATTTGCCGTAGACATAGTCCGCGCCGAGGATGCGCTCGCGCTGGGCATCGGTCTGGGTGATGCTGCGGTAGATCTGGCCGCCCACCTGGGGTTGCTCGTCGAGCAGCAGCACATCCAGGCCGCGCCGCTTGGCCGCCAGGGCCGCTGCCATGCCGGCCGGGCCTGCGCCAATCACGACCAGGTCACGCAGCTGGCCGGGCGCGTCGTTCAAAGGGATAGCGGGCTTAGACATGCTTGGCCTCCTGCGCGTCCAGCAGGCTGGGCGCCGCTTGCATGGTGGTCACTTCCATGCCGTCTTCGGGGGTGATCAGGCAGGCCTGCTGGTTGGGACGGCCATTGACATCGACCATGCACTCAAAGCACACGCCCATCATGCAGTAAGGCGCGCGGGCACCCTGGCCCACGGGCGAGACGCGCACCGCGGTGATGCCGGCTGCCAGCAGGCCAGCGGCCAGGCTGCTGGCGGGCGACATGCGTACCACCGCGCCGTTGACCAGCACCGACACCGTGCCAGCGGCCCCGGCCTGGTGGCCGGGGAGGTATTTGAAAAGGGCTTTAGATGCCATAGGGTTTCACTTCCGTTTCCGGCGTAAATCGTGTCGCGGGGAATGCCTCGATGGCGGCCGGCCGCAGGCCCGTGGCCACCCAGGGGGCGATGCAAAAGACGTGCTGGGCCGCCAGCGTGACGCCGCTGTGGCAGGTCACCGCAAAGGCGCCAGGGTGGCTGGCCGACTCCTGGTACATCGGAAAGCCATCGGGCGACATCACCCGCAGCGCCGCCCAGGTGCGCACCACGCGGGCGTTGGCCAGCACCGGGAAGCACTTGACCGCACGCGCGGCAATCCTGGCGTTCACCGGCACGCGCACCATGTCGTCAAAGCCCAGCTCCTCCATCGAGTCGCCAATCTGCACCGTGCCCTCATCGGTCTGGCGCACATAGTTGGTGGGGTGCGTCAAGAAGGGCTGCACGCGTTCGGTGATGAAGACCTGGCCCTTGTTGGGCCGCACCGGCACAAACATGCCCACCATGGCCGACAGCTGCTGCGTCGCATGGCCGGCGGCAATCACGATGCGTGGCGCCTGCCAGGCGCGCTCGCCTGCGCTGATGTGGAAGATGCCGCCTTCCTTGCGGATCGCATCGACCTGCATGCGGTTGTGGATGCGCGCGCCCTTGGCGATGTTGGCGCTGTAGAGCGCCCGCAGCAGCTTCAAGGGGTTGCAGTGGCCGTCCATCGCCGAGTAGGTGGCGCCCACCACCTCGGGGCCCAGGCCCGGCAGCTGCCGGGCGGCCTCATCGCGGCTGAGCACCGTCGTGCGGTAGGCGGGGTCGCCCACCTCGGACTCCAGCCACTGGAGCTTGGCCAGGCGCTGGGCCATCTCTTCCTCGCTCAGGCAGATATGCAGGCCGCCGGGCTGCATCAGCTCGACGTCAATGCCGGTCTGCGCCTGCAGCTCATCGCGCAGTGCAGGCCACTGGCGCGCCGAGCCAAAGCTCCAGCGGGCGTAGTCCGCCATGCCGTAGCCCTTGCCCTGCACCCAGACCAGGCCGAAGTTGCCGCGCGAGGGGCGAATCGTGTCGTCCGCGCCATCGATGACCGTGACCGACAGACCCTGGCGCAGCAGCCCGTAAGCCACGGAACTGCCCACCAAGCCTCCCCCGATCACGATGACATCGCTGCTATGTGTGTTGTTATTCATTTTTTGCTCTCAACCTTTGCCAATCAGTACCTTCTCCAGGCCGACCAGCTTGTCCAGGATGACCATCAGCACCAGGGTGCCGACGATCAGCACGGTGGAGACCGAGGTCACCAGCGGGTCGATGGTCTGGGCGATGTGGTTGTACATGGCGACCGGCAAGGTCATCGTGCCGGGGGTGGCCACAAACACCGTCATCGTCAGCTCGTCAAAGCTCTGGATGAAGGAGAGCATCCAGCCGCCGGCGATACCGGCCATCAGCATGGGCACGGTGATGCGCATGAAGACGGTGCTGCGCGATGCGCCCAGCGACAGACCGGCATGCTCGATCTCGCGGTTCATGCCCGTGGCTGCGGCCAGCACCATGCGCAAGGCATAGGGCATGATGCAGATCACATGGGTGAACATGAGCCAGAAGAACGAACCGGACAGCCCCGCAATATTGAAAAAGCGCAGGAAGGCCGCGCCCAGCACGACGTGCGGAATCATCAGCGGCGACATGAAGAAGGCCATCAGCACCTCGCGACCGGCAAAGCGGTAGCGGGTGATGGCGAGCGCTGCCGGCACCGCCAGCGCGATGGCGATCGAGGCCGAGGCCAGGCCCAGCTTGGCTGAAAACCAGAAGGCCGACTTGATTTCCGTCGCATCGAGGATGGCGCGGAACCAGCGCAAGGACAGGCCATCGGTGGGGAAGGAGATGAAGCCCTTGTCGGTAAAGGCCACCGCCACCACCACGGCCAGCGGCGCCAGGATGAAGCTGATGAACAGCGCGTGGTAGACCAGCGCCAGAGGACTGTTTTTTTGCATGGCTCAACCCTCGAAAACAGCTTTGAAGCGGCGCTCGATCCAGCGATTGCAGCCCACGATGATGACGACATTGGCAACCAGCAGCACCACGGCAATGGCAGCGCCCAGCGGCCAGTTCAAGGTGTTGAGGAACTCGTCGTAGGCGGCCGTGGCCACCACCTTCAGGCGCCGTCCGCCCAGCAGTGCCGGCGTGGCAAAGGCCGATGCCGACAGCGCAAAGACGATGATGCTGCCCGAGAGGATGCCCGGCAGCAGCTGAGGCAGCACGACACGGCGGAACACGGTGCGCTGGCTGGCGCCCAGGGACAGGCCGGCGTTCTCGACCTGGGGATCGAGCTTTTGCAGCGAGGCCCAGACGGAGATCACCATGAAGGGCACCATCACATGCACCATGGCGATGGTCACGCCGGTCATCGTGAAAGCCAGGCGCAGCGGCTCATCGATGATGTTGAACAGCATCAGGCCCTTGTTGATGAGGCCGTTGTTGCCCATCAGAATGGACCAGCCCAGGGTGCGCACAACCACCGAGATCAGCAGGGGTGCGAGGATGATCAGCAGAAACACACCGCGCCAGCGGCCGCGCATGCGGGAGATGATGATGGTCTCGGGCACACCCAGCACCACGCAGAGCACGGTGACGATGGCCGACATCAGGGCGGTGCGGCCAAAGATCTCCAGGTAGTAGCTGTCGCTGAAGATCTCCAGGTAGTTCTTCAGCGAATAGACGTTCTGGATGCCTTCCATGCCGTTGAAGACATTGAGCGACAGGATGGCGGTCAAGGCCAGCGGCGCCAGCAGCATGGTCACAAAGACCAGCAGGCCGGGGCCGGACATGGCCCAGGGTTTCCAGCGGTTCTTGCTATCCACGGCTGGCCTCCTGCTGGGTCAGCACGCGCACATCGTCGGGGGCCCAGTTCAGCGTGACCTCGTCGCCCTCATGCAGCGCAGCGCGGCGTGCATTGGGCAGGCTGATGTGGATGTCGCCCAACGCAGTGCTGACATTGACCACCCACTGGCTGCCCAGGAACAGCAAGGTCTTGATCGTGCCGGGCAGGCCGCCCTGGCCGGCCGGGGCCACCTCGATGCGTTCGGGCCGCAGGTAGACCACGACCGGGCCGCTGGCCACCGGGCTGGGCGCGCCCAGCACCATGTCGCCAATCTTCACGGTCTCGCGGCTTTGGGCCTGGCCTTCGAAGCGGTTGGTCTTGCCCAGGAACACCGAGGCAAAGTCGCAGCTGGGCTTGTCGTAGATCTGCTGGGGCGAATCGACCTGGGCGATCTGGCCGTTGTGCATCACCGCAATGCGGTCGCTCATCGTCATCGCCTCGACCTGGTCGTGTGTCACCAAGATGGTGGTGATGCCCAGCTGGCGCTGGATGGCGCGCATCTCGACATGCATTTCCTGGCGCAGCTTGGCGTCCAGGTTGGACATGGGTTCATCGAGCAGCAGCACCTCGGGCTGGATCGCCAAGGCGCGGGCAATGGCCACACGCTGGCGCTGGCCACCGGAGAGTTCACGCGGGTAACGGGCGCCGAGCCCATGCAGGCGCACCAGCGCCAGCGCATCCTGAATCCGCTGCTGCACGACATCGCGGCTGAGCTTGCGCATCTCCAGACCAAAGGAGATGTTCTGCTCCACCGTCATGTGGGGAAAGAGCGCATAGCTCTGGAACACCACGCCCATGCCGCGCTGCTCGGGGCGCAGCTGGGTGATGTCCTTGCCGTCCAGCACAATGCGGCCCTGGCTGGGGTCCAGAAAGCCGGCAATCATCTGCAAGGTGGTTGTCTTGCCGCAGCCCGAAGGGCCCAGCAGCGACACGAACTCACCGCGCTGGACATCCAGGTGGAAGTCCTTGACGGCAACAAAATCCCCGAACCTCTTGGCGAGGCCCTCGATACGTAGAAAACTCATGTGAAACTCCGGGGCCTGCGGCCCGCGTGGGGCGGCGCGGCAGGCCTGTGTAGGGCGGCTGGCGGGTTAACGCCTATCCCTGGCGTCCTGGCAAGGAGGCCAGCGATGAATGAGAGGCGCTCACACGGCCCTTGAGACGAGGCGCAAAGCCGCAGGCAGTACAAGTGGTACGACAAGGCTTTGCAACGAAGTATCAAGGCTTGTGTGAGTGACTCTTAACGCTCGACCGTGCGGTTCCAGCGATTGGTCCATTCGGAACGCTTGACGTTGACAATCTTGTAGTCCACGGTCTTCAACTGGGCGATCTGCTCGGGGCCATAAGGCACTTGCTTGGCGACCTTCTCATCCAACTTGACCTTGCTGTTCATGGGGCCCCAGGCCTGGGTCTCGGCGAGCGCCGTTTGCGACTCAGGCGTGTAGAGGAACTGCACGAACTTCTGCGCGCCAGCCTTGGGCTGCTTCTTGGCAACGGGGCAGACGGAGGTGAACAGCGCAAACGCGCCTTCCTTGGGGTAGACGAACTTCACGGGAAAGCCGGTATCGGCCAGCGCCTTGACGCGGCCGCTGCCCCAGACGCCGATGACGGCATCGCCGTTCTGGAACAGCTCGGTCATCTTGCCCGGCGACGGCTCCCAGGCCAGCACATTGGGGCCCACTTCCTTGATCAGCGCCTGGAAACCAGGGTCGATATTGCTCGCGCCGCCGCCGTTCATTTCGGCAAACATCAGCAGGGTCTGCAGACCGTAGCCGTTGTTGATCGGCGGGATCACGGTCTTGCTCTTGAATTTCTTGTCTTTCAGGTCATTCCACGACGTGGGAGCGGCCCAGCCGGCCTTCTTGAAGGCTTCTTCGTTGTAGAACAGGCCGGTGGCGATGACGCCCAGGTTCAGCGACTTGTTGCCCGCCGTCTTGGCCATCGGGTAGAGGTCGTTGTAGACCGGTGCGGCTTCGATATCGCCGCAGAAACCGAACTGCACCGCCTGCTCCATCGGGCCGTCGTCCATCAGCGCCACGTCGTACTGGGGGTTGTTCTTTTCAGCCTGCAGCTTGGCCAGGGTGTCGGTGGAGTTGCCAGGCACGTAGATGACCTTGTTGCCGGTCAGCTTCTCATAGGCGGGAATGATCTTTTGCTTGAAGGCGGTCTCGGTCGAGCCGCCATAGCCACCGACATAGATGTCTTCAGCATGGGCAATGCCAGCGGTGGCAGCAAAGGCAGCGGCCAGAGAGAGAGCCAGACGGGATATGGTCATCGAAATTACCTCCAGAAAGTAGCGTGGAACCAAGTGGAATTCAATCTGTCTGGTAGCCAATGATAGGCATCTGCAGGCAAAATTGAATCGGTGAATTCCTGCTTCAATGCCTTTATGGGATGGAAATTTCTCAATCGATAAACCATTGAAATAACTACAAAATTAGTAATTTTGTAGACTATTCGATTGCATTAGGCCATTAACTCATGTCTTTACAACATGGATAAGAAGATCACACTGCGCCATCTCGAAGCCTTTCGGGCGCTGATGCTGCGCCGCTCGGTCACCGCAGCGGCCCAGTCGCTGGAGGTGACCCAGCCGGTGGTGACACGGCTGATCGCCGAATTCGAGGCGCGCATCGGCATGCCGCTGTTCGAGCGGGTCAAAAGCCGGCTGCAGCCGACGTCAGCGGCGACCTTGCTGCTCGAAGACGTGCACCAGGCGCTGATGGGCATCGAGCGTATCCGCAACATCTCCGAGAACGTGCGCTTTCGGCGTCTGCAGCGGCTGGAGGTAACGGCCGCACCGGCGATGGCGACCTCGTTCCTGCCCAGCGCCATTGCCAAGTTCAGCGCCCAGTTCCCCGAGACCCTGGTCACCTTGCACATGCAGGCCTCGCCGGCCGCACTGGACATGGTGCAGGCCGAGCGCTGCGATATCGGCTTTGTGATGCTCTCGCCCGACCACACCCGCTTCAAGGGCCTGGAGACCTTGGTGATCGGCAAGCTGGTCGTCGCCGTGCCCGCCGGCCACAAGCTGGCGCGCAGAAGCAGCCTGTCACCGGTCGACTTTGTTGACGAGCCCCTGGTGTCGCTGCCCACGATGATGGAAACCCGCACCAAGCTCGACAGCCTGTTCCTCGTCAACCGCGTGCAGCGCCGCGTGAACATCGAGACCCAGATCTCGTACGCCGCCATCAAGCTGGTCGAGGCCGGCGCCGGCCTGGCGATCATCGATCCGCTGACGGCCTGCAGCTACCACGGGCCCGATGTGAAGTTTGTGCTGTTCGAGCCCGCCGTCCCCTGCGAGTACTCGATGGTGGTCTCCAACCGCCACGCCTCCACCCTGGTGCTCAAGCCCTTCATCGACCTGGCTAAGGCAGAGATCAAGCGCATGCTGCCCAAACGCTGGATTCTTTAAGCAGCGTTTGGGCAGTGCCTGCGGATGGGAGCCGGTTTATTCCGGCGTAATGCCCGCTGCCTTGATCACCTGCCCCCATTTGGTGGTCTCGGTGGCCTGGAACTGCGCCAGTTCGGCCGGGCTCGTCGTCCAGGGGTCGGAGCCCGACATTTCGAAGAAGGACTTGGCAGCGGCACTGCCGACGGCCTGGCCCAGCAGCTGGTTGAGCTTGGCGCTGACGGCAGCGGGCACATTGGCAGGGGCGTAGGCGGCAAACCAGTAGCCCATGTCATAGCCCTTCACCCCGGCCTCGGCAATGGTGGGCACATCGGGCAGCTGGGCGCTGCGCTTTTGCGTGGAATAGCCCAGTGCGCGCAGCTTGCCCGCCTTGATCTGCGGCACGCCGGTGGAGACGTCGGTGATCATCAGGTTGATCTGGCCGCCCAGCAGGTCGGTGATGGCCAAGGGGTTGCTCTTGTAGGGCACATGCAGGATGTCCACGTTGGCCAGCTGCTTGAGCATCTCGCCGGCCACGCGGCTTGACGAGCTGCCGCTGCCAAAGCTGAGCTTGCCCGGGTTGGCCTTGGCGTAGGCGAGCAGCTCGCCCACCGACTGGTGGGGCGCATTGGCCGGCACCACCAGCACCTGGCCGCCCTTGCCCAGACCGGTGATGGGCGTGAAGTCCTTGACCGGGTCATAGGACAGCTTGCGGTAGAGGTGGATATTGGCCGCATGCGTGGTGTTGGTGGTGATCAGCACCGTGTAGCCATCGGCCGGGGCCTTGGCCACCGCCTGCGCGGCGATCATGCCGCTGGCGCCGGCCTTGTTCTCGACGATCACCGGCTGGCGCGTCTGCTCGGTCACCGCCTGGCCCAGCGCGCGCGCCAGCTGGTCGGTGGCACTGCCTGCGGCAAAGGGCACGACAAAGGTGATGGGCTTGGACGGGTAGTCGCCCTGCGCAAAGGCCAGGGGGCTGAGGGCCAGCGCGGTGGCACAGGCCAGCAGGTGGCGGCGGGTGGAAAATGTCATCTCTTGTCTCCGGTTGGTTTCTTATTCAGGGATGGATGGGGGATCCGCATCAGGCGGGCCCACCAGATGGGCCTGCAAATGCAGCGGCAGCGCGATCGGCATTTGCAGCACGCGAAAGCACAGGGTCTTGCCATGGCTGTCGAGGTTCAGCGCGTCGTTGACGCCGCCGTCCAGCACCTCGTCCAGCACCAGGTTCATCGCCTGCAGCTGGGGCAGCAGGTAGCGCTGCACCTGGCTCGGCCGGCGGTCGGCAAACAGCGCGGCCACGGCGGCCTCGGTAACCTGCTCACAGATAACCTCCCACAGCGCGGGATGCCAGGCGATCACGCTGATGTTGGAGCGGTTGCCCTTGTCGCCGGTGCGCCCATGGGCCAGGCGGTAGAGCGGGACGGTGATGTGGTCGTTCATGCGGCAGCCTCCTCTTGCGCGGCCCAGGTAAAGCCGGTGGCAATCAAGGCTTGGGGCACCAGGCAGGACACCATGCCCAGGCGCTGGCGCATATGGCTGCGCACGCCACCGCCCCCTGCCGGCCCGCAGCAGTACAGCGCATTGATCTCGCGCGGCAGGCGCGCTGCGGTGGCCTTGTCGGCATGCTGCCAGGCCATGCGCAGGCGCACATCCTGCGATGCGCCAGACAGGTCGGCACCGGCCAGCCAGTCGCTGGCATCGTTGCCCCAGACGCTGGTGACGCCAATCAGGTCGGTGCGCAGCGGCGCAATGCCCTGCAGGCGCTGGGCGACGGTCTGCGCCGCCAGGCGCGCCCGCTCGGCCGCACGGGGCCCGGCGTAGGAAATCTCGGCTTCGGCAAACCAGCCCGAGGCATAGCAGGTGTTGACCTTGAGCGCCTCGGGGCGTGGATGGCCGATGACGCCCTCCAGCCGCACGCGGTTCTCGCCCTCGGCCCGCACCTGGGCCTGGCTGATGTCGGCCACCACATCGGGGGTCAGGTAGCCACGGGGGTCGTGGATCTCGTAGAGCAGCTGCTCCTTGACGGTCGCGGTGGTGATGCAGCCGCCGGTGCCCTCGGGCTTGAAGATGCTGCAG
>NZ_KE148648.1:0-361 GCF_000410635.1 Comamonas sp. B-9 | reverse complement strand
GTAGCCGGGGTCGGCGAAATAGCCGCCGCTCACCTGGGTGCCGCATTCCAGCAGATGCCCAGCCATCGTCGCGCGGGCCAGGCGGTCCCAGTCGTCCCAGGCCCAGCCAAAATGCGCCATCGCCGGGCCCAGCACCAGCGAGGGGTCGGCCACCCGGCCGCAGACCACGATATCGGCGCCTGCCAGCAAGGCCTCGGCAATCGGCCGCGCACCAATATAGGCATTGGCGCTGACCAGCGGCTGCTCGGGCATCTGCGCACCCAGCGCCTGGGCCAGCATGGGCCGGTGGGCCGGGCCACTCAGGTCATCGCCCTGCACCACGGCAATACGGGGCGCGCGCAGGCCCAGGCTGCGCGCCAGC
>NZ_KE148647.1:15194-25952 GCF_000410635.1 Comamonas sp. B-9 | reverse complement strand
CCCGGCTCGCGCCTGGGGCGCGGCCACACGGCGGCGCGCTTCGCCGGGGCGAAGCTGACGCCCATGTCGCGGCGCGTGGCCATCAAGACGCTGCTGGTCAATCAGCGCCAGGCCAGCCCGCAGTCGCTGGCGAAGCACCTGCGCTACATCGAGCGCGATGGCGTGGGCCGCGATGGAGAGCCGGGCCAAGCCTACGGGCCGCAGACCGATGCCGCCGACCTCGACGCCTTCAAGGCACGCTGCGCCGACGACCGACACCATTTCCGCTTCATCCTCTCGCCCGAGGATGGCGCCGAGCTGGAAGACCTGCGCACCTACACGCGGCACCTCATGGGCCGCATGGAAGCCGACCTGGGCACGGGCCTCGATTGGGTGGCCGTCAACCACTGGAACACCGACAACCCGCACACGCACATAGTCGTGCGCGGGCGCGACGACACCGGCAAAGACCTCATCATTGCGGGCGACTACATCGCCGATGGCTTCCGCCATCGCGCCGCCGAGCTGGCGACCGAATGGCTGGGGCCGCGCACCGAGCTGGAGATCCAGCAGACCTTGCAGCGCGAGGTGAAGCAGGAGCGGTGGACGAGCCTGGATCGCACCCTGCAACGCGAGGCCGGCGACCACGGCCGAGTGCAGATCGAACGCTTCAACGAACCGAGACTGCAACGCCAGCGCCTGTTGCTGGTTGGCCGGCTGCAACGCTTGCAGCGCCTGGGCCTGGCCGACGAAATGCAGCCCGGCACCTGGGCCGTCCACGCCGACGCGGGAAAGACCCTGCGCACCCTGGGCGAGCGTGGCGACATCATCCGCACCATGCAGCGGGCCATGCGCGGCGAGCCGCGCGAGCTGGCAGTGTTCGAGCCGGGCGACGATGGCCGAACCATTCTCGGCCGCGTAGCCGCGAAGGGGCTGGCCGACGAGCTGCGCGACCGGAGCTATCTGGTCATCGACGGCGTGGACGGCAAGGCCCACTACGTCGCGCTCAATGCCCGCGACGAGCTGGCGAACTATCCGACCGGCGCCGTGGTGGCGGTGAAGGGATCGGCCGACGTGCGTGCGGCCGACAAGAACATCACCGCACTGGCGAGCGGTGGCCTGTACCGCACCGACCATCATCTGGCCGTCGCGCAGGGGCAGACAGTGCCGGGCCGTGATCCGCAGGAAGTCGTCGCGGTCCACGTCCGCCGGCTGGAAGCCCTGCGCCGCGCCGGCATCGTGGAGCGCGTGGCCGAGGGACTTTGGAAGGTGCCGGACGACCTGGCCGAACAGGGCCGCCGCTACGACGCGCAGCGTCTGGGCGGCGTGGCGGTGGAACTGAAATCGCACCTGCCCATCGAGCGGCAGGCCCGCGTGATTGGGGCCACTTGGCTCGACCAGCAATTGATCGGCGGCGGCTCGGGCCTGGGCGACCTCGGCTTTGGCAGCGAGGCCAAACAGGCGATGCAGCAGCGCGCCGACTTCCTGGCCGAACAGGGATTGGCCGAGCGGCGCGGCCAGCGCGTGATCCTGGCGCGCAACCTGCTGGGCACACTGCGCAACCGGGAACTGGCGCAGGTCGCCAAAGACATTGCGGCCGAAACTGGCTTGGAGCATCGACCCGTGGCCGACGGGCAGCGCGTGGCCGGCATCTACCGACGCTCCGTCATGCTTGCCAGCGGGCGCTACGCGATGCTCGATGACGGCATGGGGTTCAGCCTGGTGCCGTGGAAACCGGTGATCGAGCAGCGAATGGGGCAGCAGCTTGCCGCGACGGTGCGCGGCGGCACGGTGTCATGGGAGATTGGGCGGCATCGGGGGCCAACCATTTCTTGAGTCAAGGTAATGCCACAAGCCGGTGGGAAAAATTAGATCCTATTTATTGATGGTTGATCAATCCAAAGCATTACCAAAGGTTGGGATGCCAGAATTAAAATTTTCTGTAATTTCGGATACATGGCCACATTCAAAGGCACGCTATCGCGTATCTGGATTGATGGCTTCAGACCAGTACCGCATGCGCCTTCCGCAGAATTTGGGGCAAATCCACGATGAAGAGAATAATTTGGACGTTCTGGTTTTTTGCGCTGGCATTGAGCGCTCTATGGCTTTTTACCGATACGCTCTGGCCTGCACAGTCCAACTACTTCGCCCTGCGAACGGTATGGATTCAATACAGCGGCGTACTGGCCATCGGCGCGATGTCTGTGGCGATGGTGCTGGCCACGCGCCCTGCGTGGCTGGAGCCCAGCTTGAACGGACTGGACAAGATGTACCGCCTGCACAAGTGGCTCGGCATCGCTGCTCTGGCCGCTGCGACAGTACACTGGCTGTGGGCGCAGGGTACCAAGTGGGCCGTAGGCTGGGGCTGGCTGACGCGCCCGGCGCGCAAGCCCCGCGCAGCGGCTGATTCAATGGGCTCCATTGAATCGGCGCTGCGTGGCTGGCGCGGACTGGCCGAGGACTTGGGCGAATGGGCCTTCTACGCCGTCGCGGTGCTACTGGTGCTGGCTTTGGTTAAGCGCTTCCCCTACCGGCCGTTCGCCAAGACACACCACTGGATGGCAGCGATCTACCTGGTGCTGGCCTTCCACACCTTGGTGCTTGTGCAGTTCTCCTATTGGGCGCAGCCCGTGGGCTGGGCTTTGGCTATGCTGCTGGCGAGCGGCACGGTATCGGCGGTGTGGGTACTGCTGGGCCGGGTCGGTGCGCAGCGCACCGCGCACGGTGTCATCGAATCGCTGCAGACCTACCCTGCGCTGAACGTGCTGGAAACCACCCTGCGGATGGAGCCGGGCTGGCCCGGCCACCGGCCCGGGCAGTTTGCCTTCGCCATGTCCAACCCGAAAGAAGGCCCGCATCCCTACACGCTGGCCTCAGCTTGGGTGCCGGAAAACCGGCGCATCACCTTCATCACCAAGGCGCTGGGCGACCACACCCGCCGGCTGCCGGAACGCCTACAAGTTGGCGACCGGGTGACGGTCGAGGGGCCTTACGGCTGCTTCACTTTCGACGACGGGCGTGCCCGCCAGATCTGGATCGGCGCCGGCATCGGCATCACCCCATTCATTGCGCGCATGAAGTATCTGGCGCAGCACAAAGGCCGAGACGCACGCCCCGTCGATTTGTTCCATCCGACGAGCGACGCTGATCCGCAGGCCATCGAGAAGCTTCGCGCCGACAGCCAGGCGGCCGGCGTTGCGCTACACCTGTTCATCGACAAGAAAGACGGTCGCCTGACGGGTGAGCGCCTGCGTGCCATGGTGCCGGGTTGGAAAGACGCCAGCGTCTGGTTCTGCGGCCCCACGGCCTTCGGCCGCGCGTTGCGCGCCGATCTGCTGGCCCAGGGGTTGGAGCCGGAAGCGTTCCACCAAGAGCTTTTCGAGATGCGCTGAATAGAAGAAAGCATATGCGCATATTGATCGTGGAAGACTCGCAAACGCTGGCCGAAGCCCTGAGCCAGAGCCTTCAGTCGGAAGGCTATGCCTGCGATACAGCAGCCGATGGCGTGTCCGCGCTGAAGTTTCTTGCCAGCTACCGGTACGACGCCATCATTCTGGACTTGATGCTGCCCCGGCTGGACGGCTTTGGCGTGTTGCGCGCATTGAGCCGGGAGGCCCATACCGCACCGGTGTTGGTGCTCTCCGCGCGCGAACTGCTCGATGACCGGGTGCGGGCCTTGGATGCGGGTGCCGATGACTACCTGACAAAACCCTTCGAGCTGGCCGAGCTGCTGGCTCGCCTGCGGGCGCTGGTGCGGCGTCCGCCGCAACGGGACGTTCCAGTTCTGCGCCACGGCGATCTGGAGGTCGATCCGCGCTCGCGCACCGCAAGGTTCAAGGGCATGGATCTTGGGCTCACACCGAAGGAATATGGACT
The DNA here is from genome assembly GCF_000410635.1 of Comamonas sp. B-9. Classification (NCBI taxonomy): domain Bacteria; kingdom Pseudomonadati; phylum Pseudomonadota; class Betaproteobacteria; order Burkholderiales; family Comamonadaceae; genus Comamonas; species Comamonas sp. B-9. The sequence continues at coordinate 22,094 of NZ_KE148647.1, read as the reverse complement.
GCTCGACTTGCTGCTGCGTCGGCGCGGCGCCACGCTGTCGCGCCCGCAGATTTTTGAACATTTGTACGACAGCCGCAGCGATGCATCGGACAAGGTGGTAGAGGTGATCGTCAGCACCTTGCGAACCAAGCTTGCCCAGTGCGGCCTGGATGAACTGATCGTGACACGCCGTGGCTTCGGCTACATCCTGCCCTAAACGATGGTACGTCCCGATTCCGAAGCCCTTTCTGATGCGAGTCAAGGCGGATCCTGGTCCTTGCAGCGGCGGCTGGCTGCCAGCCTGGTGATTTGCATTGGAGGAACCTTCGCGATCCTGTTTCCCGTCCTCGACTACTGGATTGACCACGAAATCTACCGACGGATGGATACCACCCTGATGCAACGATCAGCGGCGGTGGGGCGCGTGCTGCAGGAGTTGGATGCGAGAAAGCTCGAAAGCCTCATGCCGGAATACGAGCCTGGCGGGCATACCGAGTTCTTCACGGTCTTCGATTCGCAGACCCACCGGACCTTGCTGCGTTCGCCCAGCAGTGCTGGGGCCGAGCTGGCGCTTGGACCGGTGGAGCAAGGCACCCCACGCTACTACGACGTGATACTCCCAGACGGCCACGCGGGCCGCGCGCTGGCGACGCGCGTGCCAGTAAGAGGTGAGGAATCTCGATTGCTGGTTGTGGCAACAGAACGTCGGGATTGGGATCAAACCGAACGGCGCATCCACTTCACGCTCCTGGGCGGTATCGTGCTGGCGACGCTCCTGGCCACAGGCCTGGCGCTGCTCATGGTTCGGCGCATCGTGGTCATGCTGGAGCGCGTCGGCGTGCAACTGGCCGACCTGCGTTCGGATCGGCCGATTGCGCGGATCGGAGCGGACTTTCCACGCGAACTGCGGCCGTTTGCCGAAGCCTTCAATCAGGGCTTGCATCACCTGTATGCGGCCATTGCCCGCGAGCGCCGCTTCTCCCGCGACGTGGCCCACGAGTTGCGCACGCCCTTGGCAGAAATCCGCATCAGCGCAGAAAGCGCTTTGATCGATGCCGACCCGACCCGAATCCAGCGCGCCCTGAATGCAACGATCCAGGCCAGTTCACGCATGCAGCGCAGTGTGGACACTCTGCTGTTGTTGGCGCGGCTTGAATCCGGCCAACACACACTTGCGCTTGATCCTCTGGATCTAACAGCTTTGCTGCAAGAGTTGCTGGCGGGATTCAACGTCCAGCAAATGGCACCCAAGTCACCTATCCGTGTGACTTTGCCTGAATCGGCATGGGTGCAAAGCGATCAGGGCGTGATCGAACGCATCGTCTCCAACCTCTTGCGCAATGCCATTGAATACGCGCCCGAAGGCGACGACATTCAATGTAGGCTGGAGCGCGCGGCTTCCGGCTGGATGTTGACCATCGTCAACACAGCTCCCAATTTGCAGGCATCCGATCTGGATCAATTCGGACTTCGCTTCTGGCGCAAGGATTCCGAAGGTGGCACGGCGCACCACGCCGGGCTGGGACTTGCACTGGCTCTGGCGCTCGCGCATGCCATAGACCTGCCGCTGGCGTTCTCACTGGACAACGGTCGGCTGTCCGCACGGCTTGGCCCTTGGCCACCGCTGCTCTGAGATTGACGAAGATCTACACCGCAGTGCCGAACATGGCTCCCACGCCCGCTGTCACCGCCATGGCAAATGTGCCCCAGAACGCGACGCGCAGCGCACTTTTGAAGAGCGGCGTCCCCCCCACGGCAGCAGCCGCAGCGCCGAGCAGGGCCAGGAAGACAATCGCCGTCGCGACGATCCAATAGAGCAGGCTCTGTTCCGGCGCCAACAGAACCACGGCCAGCGGCATGGCCGCACCCACGGCGAAGCTTCCAGCGGACGCCATAGCGGCTTGCAGCGGGCGAGCGCTCAAGGTTTCAGAAATGCCCAATTCATCGCGCGCGTGCGCGCCCAACGCATCATGCGCCATCAATTGCGTGGCGACCTGATCCGCGAGTCGATGATCCAGGCCGCGCCGAACATAGATGGCCGTGAGTTCGCGATGTTCGGCTTCCGGACTGTTCTTCAGTTCATCACGTTCCCGCGCCAGATCCGCCTTCTCCGTATCAGCTTGTGAATAGACCGACACGAACTCGCCTGCAGCCATGGACATGGCACCGGCTACCAACCCCGCGATGGCCGTGGTCATGATGCTGGCATGGCTTGCATGGGCAGCAGCCACGCCTGCAACCAGGCTGGCCGTGGAAATGATGCCGTCATTGGCACCCAGAACAGCGGCGCGCAGCCATCCGATATGTTCAGTGCGGTGACTTTCAGGGTGGGCGCGGTGGTGAAATTTGGTCATTGGAGATTCGAATTCATATGAAGCAGCCTGAGGCCAGTAGGTCAGGGGCGTCGACCGGGAAGCATGCGAACCAGTGTGTTGTCACGCATGACGTAGTGGTGCAACAGCGCCGCCATCGCATGCAATCCGATCAAGACATAGCCCAATGTCGCCAGCGCCTCATGGACATCCTTGAGTTGGCGCGACAAAGCAACGTCGGTGCCGATCAGAGAGGGAATGGGCAAGCCAAACAGAACAATCGGCTTGCCCGCCGCACTCAAGGTGAGCCATCCGAGCAGCGGCATGGCGAGCATGAAGCTGTAGAGCGCATAGTGCATGACATCGGCGAGCGTGGCCTGCCAGCGTGGCATGGGTGGTTGGATCGCGGGCTTCACGCCCGCCTGGATGCGCACCCCGATACGGATCACGACGATCACCAGAACGCTGAGGCCCAGCAGGTAGTGCAAGGACTTCATGGCGTCTCTCAAGGCGCCCTTGGGTGCCAGTCCGCGCAGCTCCATGCTCGCATAGACCGCGATGATGAGAAGCACAGTCAGCCAATGCAGTCCTATGACCAAAGGACTGAAACGGTATTCGGAATTCCTGACATTCATGGTGTATAGCTCCGATGTTTGAGGTAGCAAAGGCGCACCGCTGGCATATCAGAGCAAGTTACTGAAAAGTCAGTTTATCGATTGCTTGCTGCTCAAAGCAGGCGTTTCGCCGAAATACATCGTACTGAGCAAATTTCGCTTTCTCCAAAGCTTTCTCAAAGCTTCACCGAAGAACATGAGCCGATCTTTTACAAGAGATCGACCGCATGTTTCGCCTCATTAACCTCGCGCACCGCTTCATATGCGACGGATTTTCAATCCGCGCTGTGTGCTTTCTACTCTGCTCTACGTCGTTTGGGGCGGCACAAGCATGAGCTTCCCGACCTTGAAAGCGGCGGGCACCGCCAGCCGAACCAAGACCTTGGCCCTGTCCGCCGTCAGTGTGGCAGTTCTGGCTGCCGTAGGGTACGGCTGGTGGGCTTGGACAACGCAGCAGACAACCGTGGCCGATAGAGACGCGAGCGAGGCTGTCGCCCAACCGAACGCTGGCGGCGTTCACCTCAACGCCGCTCAGCTTCGCGCGCAGGGTGTGGAAACCGCACTCGTCAAGGATGCCGCAGTGATACCGCTGGATGGCTTACCCGCGCAGACGGTGGCACCACTCTCGGCCAGCGCGCAGGTCGTGGCGCCCTATGGCGGTGTGGTGACGCGCGTTCTGGTCGATGAAGGCACCGCAGTGCGCCAAGGACAGGCGCTGGCGCGCATCCAGAGCAAGGACGTTCTGGCCTCGCAGGCTGATCTGGCGCGTGCCCGCACCGAAGCGGCGGTGGCCGCGGCGCAGGCCCGGCGCGATGCCACGCTCTTGGCCGAGGGCATCATCCCAGCCACGCGCAACGAGCAAACCCAGGCGCGCGCGGCGGCTGCGCAAAGTACGTTGCAAGAGGCCAATGGCGCCCTCGCACGGCTTCGACCCGTTAGCGGCGGGCAGGCCGGCGAGTATGAATTGCTGGCGCCTTTGTCCGGGCGAGTGATGCGTCGTCACCTGAGCCTCGGGCAGGCGGTCGCGCCGCTCGACATCGCCTTTATAGTGGCTCAGCCTGGTCCGCTGGATGTCAGCGTCGCGGTTCCGCTGCGCTGGCGCTCGGATCTCCACCCAGGCTTGGAAGTGCGTCTTCCCGATGGCACGATCGCTCGCGTGACGGCTGTTGGTGGCGACACTGACCTCAGTAGTCAGAGCCTGCGGGTACGTGGCCGCGTCGATGCAGATCAGGCAGGGGCAGACCGCTATGCGGCCGGGCAGCAGATCAGTGTCGCGCTGTTGCTGCCAGCACCGCAGGGCACCTTGAGCGTGCCATCGTCCGCACTGCTGCCAGCGGGCAGCGCCCACGTGCTCTACGTTGCTGAGCCGTCATCGCAAGACAAGCAAGGCGACCTACACGTCCGCGCTGTTCCGGTGCAACTGCTGGGGCAAGACGAATCAGAGGCGTCAAGCGCCGTGCGTGCCGTCTCGCCAGACACTGCGCCGCTTGCGGCAGGCATGCAGGTCGTCGTGCGCGGTACGGCACTGCTCAAATCCATCATTCCATTGCAATGAGGGGCGACCACGCATGTTGTCCCGTCTGATTGAATTTTCCCTGCGCCAACGTGCGCTGGTACTGCTTGGCGTGCTGGCTTTGGCGGGTGCGGGCCTGGCGGCCTTCCTGCAACTGCCGATCGACGCCTATCCGGACATTTCCCCAACGCAGGTCAAGCTGATTATCAAGGCCCCTGGCATGACGCCCGAGGAGGTGGAGTCGCGCGTGATCACGCCGCTGGAGATGGAGTTGCTCGGCGTGCCGCGGGGCGTGATGCTGCGCTCCACGGCCAAGTACGCCATCGCCGACATCACGCTGGACTTCGCCGAAGGCAGCGACATCTACTGGGCGCGTCAGCAGGTGGCTGAACGCTATGTCGGTGTTTCGGGCAGTCTGCCCGACGGCGTCAGCGGCGGGCTGGCACCGATTTCGACGCCGCTGTCAGACGTGTTCATGTTCACCATCGAAGGCGGCAGCCTCACGCTGAGCGAGCGGCGCGCCCTGCTGGACTGGACCCTGCGCCCGGCCCTGCGCACGCTGCCCGGCGTTGCCGATGTCAACGTGCTGGGCGGCGAAGCCAAGAGCTTTGCCGTGGTGCCTGATCGTGCGCGGCTTTCCGCTGCGGGCCTCGGCTTCTCGGACGTCATCACGGCGATCGGCCGCAACAACCGCAACGACGGCGCGGGCCGCCTGGATGCGGGCGAGGACACGCTGATCGTGCGCGCCGAAGGCGCGATCCACACTTTGGACGATTTATCCCGTCTGATCCTGCGCGCGGGGGCCAATGGCACGGCCCCAGTTCGCCTGGGCGACGTGGCCCAGGTGCGCATCGAAGGCGTGACTCGCTATGGCGCCGTCACCCGGGACGGCGCGGGCGAAGCGGTGGAAGGCATCGTGGTGGCGCTGCGCGGGGCCGATGCTTCGGCGCTCGTGAAGGCCATCCGCGCCCGGCTGGACGAGGTGGCTCCCAGCCTGCCGCCCGGCGTCAAGGTGGTGCCGTTCTATGACCGCAGCACGCTGATCGAGCGCGCCGTGGGCACGGTGGAAAGCGCCTTGCTGGAAGCGACGGTACTGGTCGTCATCCTGCTGCTTCTGTTCCTCGGCGAGCTTCGCGCCGCGCTGGTGGTGGCGGTGATGGTGCCTTTGGCGGCGCTGGGTACCTTCTTGCTGATGCGCCTTGTCGGCATGAGCGCCAACCTGATGAGCTTGGGGGGCCTCGCAATCGCCATCGGCATGCTGGTGGATGCTGCCGTGGTGGTGGTGGAAAACGCCGTCAGTCGGCTCGACCCGCACGCGCCCAGTGCGCCCCAGCCGCGCCTGCACCGCATATTCGCCGCGGCGCGCGAGGTGGCCATGCCTGTGGCCTCGGGCATCCTCATCATCTGTCTGACCTTCATGCCCCTGCTCACTCTGCAAGGGTTGGAAGGCAAACTGTTTGTGCCGGTGGCGCTGACCATCGTATTCGCCCTGGGCGTCTCGCTGCTGCTGTCGCTCACGCTGGTGCCGGTGCTGGCCTCGCTGCTGCTCAAGGAACACGCTCACACCGAGCCGTGGGTGATGCGCTGGGCCACGCGCCTGTACCAACCGCTGCTGGAGGCTGCGCTTCACCACCCGCTACGCGCATCGGCGGTCGCCATCGCGGCCCTGGCATTGGGTGTGGTGGCCTACCTCGGCACGGGCAAGGCGTTCATGCCGACGATGGACGAGGGCGATATCCTGCTGCAACTGCAAAAGCCGCCGTCCATCGGGTTGCAGCGCTCGCTGGAGATTGACCTGGCAGTGCAGAAGGCCATCGGTGCGGCGGTGCCCGAGGTGCGGCACAGCATCGGGCGGGTGGGCTCCGACGAGCTGGGGCTCGACCCGATGGGCCTGAACGAAACCGACCTGTTCATGCAGCTCGCACCGCGCAAGGATTGGCATGCAGCCGACAAGGACGCGTTGAGTGCCGAGATACGCAAGGTGATGGATGCCTTCCCCGGCCTGGAATTCGGCTTTACCCAGCCCATCGAGATGCGCATCTCGGAAATGCTCACCGGCAGCCGGGGCGACGTGGCCGTCAAGCTATTCGGCCCTGATCTGCAAACGCTGGGCGATCTGGCGCAGCGCATGGCCGCTCGCATCGAGAAAGTGCCCGGTGCGCGCGACGTGCTCACCCAGGCCAGCGACAGCGTGGAATACCTGCAGGTGAAGGTGGATGCGCAGGCGGCGGGGCGCGCCGGACTGGCCGTGACGCAGGTTCAGGACGAGCTGCGCTCGCAGCTCGAAGGCGTGCCGGCCGGGCTGGTGATCGAGCCGGACAGGCGCACGCCCATCGTGGTGCGCGGGGATGCCCGGCTGCGCGGATCGGCCGAGCGGTTCAAGGACTTGCAGCTCGCCCGTGGCGATCAGGGCGAAATCCCCCTGGCCTCGCTGGCGCGCATCGCCACCACCGATGGCCCGGTACTGGTGCGGCGCGAGAAC
>NZ_KE148647.1:0-15184 GCF_000410635.1 Comamonas sp. B-9 | reverse complement strand
GCTCGCGCTTCGCGCTGATCCAGTCCAGCGTGAGCGGGCGCGATCTGGTCGGCTTCGTAGATGAAGCGCGCGAAGCCGTGGCGCGCGACGTGCCGCTACCACCCGGCTACCGCGTCGAATGGGGCGGGCAGTTTGAGAACCAGCAACGTGCAGCGGCCCGCCTAGGCATGGTGGTGCCGGTAGCCCTGGGGCTGATTTTCTTCGTGCTGTTCATGACCTTCGGCTCGGTGCGGCAGGCCGCGCTCATCCTCGGCAACGTGCCGTTTGCCATGGTCGGCGGCGTGGCGGCGCTGTGGCTGTCGGGGCAGTACCTGTCGGTGCCTGCTTCGGTCGGCTTCATCGCGCTGCTGGGCATCGCCGTGCTCAACGGATTGGTGCTGATGACGCACTTCAACCACCTGCACGCGCTAGGCCTGCCCATGGAACAGGTGGTGCGCGAAGGTTCGCTGCGACGGTTGCGCCCCGTGCTGATGACGGCTTCCATCACCGCCTTTGGCCTAGTGCCCCTGCTGCTGGCCAGTGGCCCTGGCTCTGAGATCCAGCGCCCACTCGCCATCGTGGTGATTGGCGGACTGGTCAGTTCCACTGCGCTGACCCTGGTCCTGCTGCCGGTGCTGTACCGGCGATTCGGCCAGGCCATCTCCTCACAACAAGGAGTCCACGCATGAACGGATTGAAAGAAGCGCAACTGGTGCGCCTGAATCTGGTGTTTCCACCCACGCTCGAAGACGCCGTCACCGATGCCCTGATGGCCGACCCGGTGCTGCCAGGGTTCACCCTGTTGCACGCCGAAGGGCATACCGGCGACTTCGCGCGCGCGTCCATTCGCGAGAAGGTTCGCGGCCGTGTGGATCGGCGCGTCATCTGGGTGTTGATCGAATACGAACAACTGGAACAGGTCCTGGCGCATCTGCGCCAGCGCATCGCGTCTAGCGATGTCCGCTGGTGGGTGGAGTCGGTGTTGGCAAGTGGAAGACTGGTATGACGAGTAAAAACAAAGGATGCAGCCTGGTACTACCGGCTGGTGCCGTCATGGTGGCTATCGCGGTTTTGACATTTCATCCCGCGCAAGCGCGCGCCGATGATCTCTCCTGGCTGCCTCCGCAGGTGCAAGTCGAAGCGGCGATGAAAACCCAGCCGGTCGTGAATGCCGCAGCCGCTCGCTTGGACGCGGCTGCTGCCACGCAAAGCGCCCTTGAAGCCGGTAGCCACGAGTTTGAACTCAGTAGCGGCCTACAACGTCGCAACGTGACCAACGAAGCGCGTCGCTACAACGAATGGGAAATCCAGCTCAGCCGTGCTGTTCGCTTGCCAAACAAGGCGCGTCTGGATCGGGAGATCGGCAGCCGCACCCGCGGCGTGGCCGGTATGCGCCTTGAAGATGCCGAGCACCAGATGGCAAGGCGACTGCTGGAAGTCTGGGCCGGATGGCTGCGCAGTTTCGTCGTAGCCGACGAGATGCAAGCTCAGGAAAAGTTGCTTATACGTGAGCAGGAAGCAATGGCCCGCCGCGTGACCCTGGGCGATGCAGCGCAGCGGGACAGCGACGTTCTGCAAGCCGAACGCGCGATGCTTGCAGCCCAGGTTAGCGCTGCGCTCGACGCAGAACGGGCAGCACGACAAACGATGATGATCGAGTTCCCCGGCATTGAGATTCCCGCGCGGCCATCCACGCTGCCAGATCCCGACCCTTTGCCGGGCGGGGTACAGGAGTGGCTGGCGCGAATTGTGCGACAAAGCGTCGAAATCGGCATTGCCGATGGAGAGGCGGCTCGCCTTGCCAAGGTGGCCGAGCGCGCTCGCGCCAACCGCACGCCCGACCCCACCGTCGGGGTACGCATGATGTCTGAACGCGGCGGGGCGGAACGTGTCATTGGCGTTGTCTTGACGGTGCCATTTGGCACGGACTATCGCAGTGCAATGGCCGCCACGGAAAGCGCCAACGCGGCGGCCGCAGAGGCCGAGGCGCTCGGCGTGCGGCGCGCGGTGGAGCAAAGTGCGTGGGTCGCCGTGCAGGCTGTTGACAGTAAGCGCACACAGTGGCAGTCATTCGCGCAGGCGCTGGCCGCGCAGACCACGGCCAGCAACCGCACGCGGCGGGCTTGGGAATTAGGAGAGGCCCCCTTGGCCGAATACCTTTTGACGCTGCGCAACCTGCGCCAGACACGACTAGCCGAGGCACAGGTTCGCGTCGATGCGCTGCAAGCATCGGCACTGGTGCGTATCGATGCGCATGCGCTGTGGCATTCGAAGGAGGCACATGCCGATGCCCCCCAATGAATTCCGACTACTGGGCAACGCCCCACTATCCAACGCACTATTCGCACCTCGATTCTTAATCACTCATTTAGCGCTACCAGCGGGTGCGGCGCTGATCATCAGCAGTCTATTGATGGATGGCGGTGGGGACTTCTGGGTCGCCGATCATCTCTATCGCTTGCAGGGCAGCCGATGGGCTTTGCGGGATGCCTGGCTAACCAACAACCTGCTGCATCGGGGTGGGAAGAATCTTTCCACCTTGCTGGCAATTGTGGTTGCAGCAACGTGCATCTGGGCTTGGAGAAAAAAACGTAGCAACAATTGCACAGCACACCTACGCTGGCCGCTACTGTATCTTTTTTGTGCGTACGTGATCGCGGCACTGACGGTTTCGGCGCTGAAATCGTTCACTAACATGGATTGCCCCTGGAACTTGGTGCGCTATGGCGGAGCGCGAGTGTTTGTGGGCCTGTTTGAAACACGCCCGCCCGGTATGCCGCGCGGTGTGTGCTTTCCCGCAGGGCATGCAAGTGCCGGATATGCATGGGTCAGCCTCTATTTCTTTACCTTGATGGTTCGTCCTGCCTGGCGTTGGATGGCCTTGGCCGCAGGTTTGATGATAGGTGCCATCTTTGGATGGACCCAGCAGGTGCGCGGAGCCCATTTCCTTTCTCATGACTTGTGGACACTCCTGATTTGTTGGGTCGTTGCCTTGGGTCTTTTCATGGTCTGGCAACGCTGGTTTGTTGGTGGCTCAGGCGATGTCCATTCATCGGGGTTCCAAGCATGAGAACTTTCAAACAGGCTCTCGGTCTGGTGCCGCGATTCAGAACTGCAAACCTCAAGAACCTAAGCCATTGGCGACCACAATGCAGCGTCGAGTGGCTGATCTTGATGACCAGTATTTTCTTTGCACTGGCCTGCAATGGTCTATTTTGGAGTAGCGCCTTAGGCGTCCAGTCCAGTCTACGCATGGGCACATCCGTACTGCTGTTTCTGGTGGGAATTCACAGTCTGCTGTTGAGTTTGGTTGTATGGCGCTGGAATGCCAGGGTTTTACTTGCGGTGCTGTTTGTTGCCTCTGCCCTCGCAACACACTACATGCGCAGCTTTCATATCTACCTCGATTCGAGCATGTTGCGCAATGTTCTAGCCACAGACTTCAAGGAAAGTCGCGAGCTACTGACGCCTGCATTGATTGCTCCACTAAGCCAACTGGCAGTAGTGCCGATTATTTTGCTTTGGCGAATCCGATTGGTCGGGCGTACTTGGCTGAAAGCAACCGTGTGGCGTATGGGATTAATGCTGTTTTCGGCACTGATGATTTCGGTCGGTGTCATGCTGTCATTTCAGGACATGTCCGCACTGATGAGAAATCATCGCGAAGTTCGATACTTGATTACACCGGGAAACTATCTGGTGGGCTTACCGAAGGCACTAAAAGGTTCCTCTATCACGCAGTCCGCCGAAAAGAAAACCATTGGAGCTGATGCCGTTGCAACAGTCAGGCCCGAAGGCAGTCGGCCACGTTTATTAGTCTTTGTCGTAGGCGAGACGGCTCGCGCCCAAAACTGGGGATTGAACGGCTATGCACGCGAAACAACGCCTCAATTGGCTCAGATAGGTGTGATCAATTTCTCCGACATGCACTCCTGTGGAACTAACACCGAGGTTTCTGTGCCTTGCATGTTCTCGTCCTTTGGTCGCCGAAACTACGATGAGGACAAGATTCGTTCACACCAATCCTTACTGCATGTTCTGGAGCGTGCTGGTATTACCACCTTATGGAGGGATAACCAGTCAGGTTGCAAAGGGGTGTGCGATGGTCTCGAAAATCAACGTCTAGGGAACGCACAAAGTCCCTCTTTATGCGTTGATGGTCGGTGTTTCGATGAGATTTTGCTTGAAGACTTACCAGCTCAGGCTCGCAAAATTCCCGGTGATCGTGTGATTTTTTTGCACCAGATTGGAAATCATGGCCCCAGCTACTTTCAACGATACCCAGCAGCGTATCGCAAATTCATCCCAACATGCGACACACCGGAAATGGGGAAATGCACCCGCGAACAGATCGTGAATAGCTACGACAACGCTATTCTCTACACAGATCATTTCCTAAGCCGAGCCATCAAACAATTGCAGGGGCTTTCCGACTACGACACAGCTATGATATTCGTCTCGGATCACGGCGAATCCCTGGGCGAGAAGGGTCTTTTTCTGCACGGCATGCCTTATGCGATTGCTCCACAAGAGCAGACTCGTGTTCCTTTGGTTATGTGGTTCTCTTCAACGTTTACGCAAAGTCGCGGGCTGAATATTGGCTGTTTGAGTGAGCGAGCCCGCTCTTATGCGGATCACGACGCATTGTTTTCGTCTGTCTTGGGGCTAATGCAGGTTAAAACAAGTGAGTACGATAGGAATTTCGATTTTTTCTTTGGCTGTGATGATAAGAATATATAAGAGTTGTTCTCATGAAAGATAAAAAACACACAATCGCAGCTGATTCCATGTCCGCATTCGAAAATAAACAAAAATCTCGCCGAGGAATATTGAGAATTTGGCATGCGTCCCATTACTCAATTCAGGGATTGCGCGCTGGATGGAATGAGCCGGCCTTTAGACTTGAGTCAGTATTTTCCTTTGTGTTGGTCCCATTGGCCTTCTGGTTGGGGCAGGGATGGGTCGAAGTCGCTCTTCTCTCAGGAAGTATCCTTATTTTGATGATTGTGGAGCTACTCAATACTGCTGTGGAATCGGCGATTGATCGTATTGGCCCTCAATGGCATGAGCTATCAAAGCGTGCAAAGGACATGGGAAGCGCTGCCGTGCTGTTAGCCACTTTGCTGACCGGGGGGGTTTGGCTGTCAGCACTCTGGCAAAGGCTGATTAATTAGCCGCGCAAATGAAATTAGACGAATTAAAGTGGAGTGAGCACAATGGAGCTTCGACATCTTCGCTGCTTTCTCATCGTTGCGGAGGAACTTCATTTCGCTCGCGCCGCTGAACGACTACATATCGACCAATCTCCACTTTCACGCACTATCAAAGAATTAGAAGAGGAACTTGGTGCTCGTTTATTCATTCGTACTACCCGAAGCACTCAACTAACCCGTGCCGGGCGACAGCTTTTGGAGCATGTCCCGCGCATTTTTACCGCATTGGATCAGGCCCGTGATGGCGTCAAGTCTGCCACCAACGGATTTTTAGGCCAGTTACGCATTGCCTTGTCTGATGGTGTAACACCCACACGATTGTCAACTTTGCTGGCGCGATGCCGTGAAGAGGACCCTGAAGTTGAGATGCGTCTGTTTGAGGTGCCGCTCGGGCTGCAGATCAAGGGTTTGCATGAAGATCTGTATGACGTAGGTTTTTCGATGGCAGAGGATGGAGGCGATGGTATCTTGGTCACACCTGCTTGGGAAGATGAACTGATGGTAGCGGTGCCAGCCCGCCATCCCGTGCTCGCCTTCAAACAGGTTCCGCTGAAAGAAGTGCTGCGCTATCCGTTGGCACTGGGCGACCCGGCGGTCTGCGAAGGCCACGCGCGGCAGATCGATCGTTTTCTGCGCAAGCTCGATCAGGAGCCGCTGATTGCGCAGCGCGTGGCAACCTTCGACGTGATGATGACGCTGGTTTCCGCTGGCCTGGCTTTGGGCCTAGCGGGCGAGGCGCATATCGCCTCCAGCCGCGAGCCGGGTGTCGTGGCCCGCCGCTTGGCAGGCAAGCCATACATGCTTACGACCTATCTGCTACGCCGCGATGCGGAGCCGTCCGAGATGCTGGCTCGGTTCATCGAGCGTGTGGCCTTCATTGATTCGGCAGACGGTATCGACGCTGCCGACGATGCCTGAACCATCCGACGAAAGGACTGGAATCATGAACAGAGTGATGCTACTGATGCTGACCGTCGCACTGACCGCATGTGGCTCGTCTCAACCTTCGGAAACCGTGGATTTCCTCGCGGCGCATCCCGAGCGCATCAAGGAGATTCAACGGCAATGCAAGGAAGATCGCACAAAAGTCGGTGATGAACTTTGCCGCCGTGCTGCCGAAGCCGCCAATCGGCGTTTCTTCGGTGACCGACCTGAGCAGAAGTCCAAATAGCTCTGTTGTAGTCGCTTCGCAGCGACAAAGTTCTCGCTGACACCTCACTACGCCGCAACGCGCTCCCGTCTGCGGCGTTTTTATTGCCTTCGCTCCTGCAAGAAATCAGGCTTTTTCGGCCTAAATCCCCGCCATAACGGTCTTTGACCGACCTATGCACACGCCTTGATCCTGATGCACGCGGCACGTTGTTGTGCCGTGATTGGAGGCGGGATCATGCAAGGGACGAACGTGCTGTTCGGTCAGATCGCCGTGGTATTCGGCATCGTGATCGCCGGCGTGTGGGCAGCCACACAATGGACAGCCGCCGCCCTGGGCTATCAGCTACGCCTTGGCTCGCCCTGGTTCGACTTCTTCGGTACGCCGGTCTATCACCCGTGGCGGCTGTTCGAGTGGTGGTTCTTCTTCGATGCCTACGCGCCCAGCGTCTTTGACATCGGCGGCGCCATTGCGGGTGGCAGCGGCCTGGTGGCCGTGCTGGTGGCCATCGGCATGTCGATCTGGCGCTCGCGGCAATCGCGCCTGGTCACGACCTACGGCTCGGCGCGCTGGGCGAACGCGGATGACATTCGCGAGGCCGGTCTCACGCAGCCGGACGGCGTGTTCCTCGGCCAGCACGAACGCCAGTACCTGCGCCACGAAGGTCCGGAACACGTCCTGACCTTCGCACCAACCCGCTCGGGCAAAGGCGTGGGCCTGGTGGTGCCCACCTTGTTGAGCTGGCCCGCGTCCGCCGTCATCCATGACATCAAAGGCGAGAACTGGCAGATCACCGCAGGCTGGCGCTCGCGCTTCTCGCATTGCCTGCTGTTCAACCCGACCGATGCGAAGTCAGCGGCCTACAACCCGCTGCTGGAGGTGCGTCGCGGCGCCCATGAGGTGCGCGACGTGCAGAACATCGCGGACATCCTGGTCGATCCCGAAGGCGCGCTGGAGCGGCGCAACCATTGGGAGAAGACCAGCCATGCTCTGCTGGTCGGCGCCATCCTGCACGTGCTCTATGCGGGCGAGGACAAGACGCTGCGCGGCGTCGCCAACTTCCTCTCCGATCCGGCTTGCCCATTCGAGCTGACGCTGCACCGGATGATGACCACGCCGCATCTCGGCTATGGCCCGCATCCGGTCGTCGCATCGGCGGCGCGCGAAGTGCTCAACAAGTCGGACAACGAGCGTTCCGGCGTGTTGAGCACGGCCATGTCGTTCCTCGGCCTGTACCGCGACCCTACGGTGGCCGAAGTCACGTCGCGTTGCGATTGGCGCATTGCCGACCTGATCGCGGCCGAGCATCCGGTATCGCTGTACCTTGTGGTGCCGCCTTCAGATATTTCGCGGACGAAGCCGCTGATCCGCCTGATCCTCAATCAGATCGGGCGACGGCTGACGGAATCGCTCGATGGCTCCGACGGCATCGAGCGCCGCCACAAGCTGCTGCTGATGCTTGACGAGTTCCCGGCGCTCGGGCGGCTCGACTTCTTCGAGACGGCACTGGCCTTCATGGCGGGCTATGGCATTCGCAGCTTTCTCATCGCGCAGTCGCTCAATCAGATCGACAAGGCGTATGGGCAGAACCATTCGATTCTGGACAACTGCCATGTCCGCGTGACGTTCGCCACCAACGACGAACGCACGGCCAAGCGGATCTCCGAAACGCTGGGCACTGCAACCGAGCTGCGCGCACAGCGCAACTACGCAGGCCACCGGCTCGCGCCGTGGCTGGGCCACCTGATGGTGTCGCGCCAGGAGACCGCGCGCCCACTGCTGACGCCGGGCGAAGTGATGCAGTTACCGCCGGATGAAGCCGTGGTGATGGTGTCCAGCGTGGCGCCGATCAAGGCCAAAAAGCTGCGCTATTACGCGGACACCAATTTCAAGCGGCGCGTGCTGCCGCCGCCCGTGCTTGCGGCCGGACGCTATGCCGACGTTCCGCCCTCGCGAGCCGACGACTGGAGCGGGCTGGCGATTCCCGCCGTGCCTGCCGCACCGGCCACTGCACCTACTGATGGCCTGGAGCACTTGGGTTCGGCCGACGACGGCGGACCGCGCCGTCAGCCCGAACTTTCCGAAGCCGTCGCCTACGACCCCGAGCTGGCCGCGTCCGCAGCCGACCTCGGGTTGCTCGATGACGATGACGACCTGCCGCTTCCCCTTCCTCGCCAGCTTGACCCGGCCATGCAGCGCACGGCCCGGCTGGCTTCCCTCGACCCCAACGACGGAATCGAGCTATGAGCCACTACCGCCTCAACCTGTTCATCCAGCCGGAGCATGCCAAGCGTCTGGACGAGCTGGCCGCCAAGAAAGGCGTATCGAAATCCAGCATCGTCGCGGCGGCGCTCGCATCGTGGCTGTCGCCCGATGCTGCCGACCAGCGCGAGGCAGCGATTGCCAAGCGGCTTGATCGCCTCTCGCGCCAGGCCGAGCGCATGGAGCGCGACCAGAACATCGCCATCGAAACGCTGGCGCTGTTCATCCGCTATTACCTCACGGTCAGCACGCCAGTTCCCGAGGCGCACCAAGACGCGGCACGCGCACAGGGCAAAGCGCGCTTCGAGCAGTTCGTTGAACAGTTGGGTCGCCACCTGCTGCGCGGTCGAAGCCTGGTGCGCGATGTGGTGGAGGAACTGCACCCCGACCCGGCGCGGATGGATGACGCGGCGGCAGTTGCCGAAGCGCAAGAGCGCGCCTCATGAGCGTCGCACCTTCGTCCTTCGCCACCTCGCTCGACCGCCGCATTCAGATGCTGCGCACGGCGATGGGGCCGCTGATCGCTGCCGCGCTCGAAGACCCGGACGTGGTGGAAGTCATGCTCAATCCTGATCGCACCCTTTGGGTGGATCGGCTTTCATCGGGCCGCGCACCGATGGGCGTGGAGCTGTCCGAGGCGGACGGCGAGCGAATCATCCGCCTTGTCGCCGCCCACGTTGGCGCAGAAGTCCATCGCGGCCAGCCGCTACTGTCCGCCGAACTGCCCGAAACCGGCGAACGCTTCGAGGGTATCTTGCCGCCCGCCGCGCCAGGGCCGGCCTTCGCGCTGCGGAAGCGCGCCATCGGTGTGATTCCGCTGGAGCGGTACGTCATCGACGGGATGATGACCAGCGCGCAGGCGGGCTTTCTCGTTCGTGCCGTGCGCGAGCGGCAGAACGTCCTGATCGCCGGCGCCACCAGCAGCGGCAAGACCACGCTCGCCAATGCGCTGCTGGCCGAGATCGCCGCCACGGGCGACCGCGTGCTGGTGCTCGAAGACACGGTGGAACTGCAATGCGCGGCCCGCGACCACGTTCCGCTGCGCACCCGCGCAGGCGTGGTGTCGATGACCGAGCTTGTGCGCTCGTCCATGCGCCTGCGGCCTGACCGCGTGGTCGTGGGCGAGGTGCGCGGCGCCGAGGCGCTGGATCTCATCAAGGTGTGGGGCACGGGCCATCCGGGTGGCATTGCCACGATCCACGCCGGCTCCGCCCTCGGCGCGCTGCTGCGCCTGGAGCAACTGATTCTCGAAGTGGCGGTGAACCCGCCCCGCGCGCTGATCGCCGAGGCGGTCAACGTGGTGATCCACATCGCCGGGCGCGGACGCAAGCGCCGCATCGAGAGCATCGCCCGCGTCGTCGGCTTCGACGGCGTGGGTTACCGACTGGCGGATGCGATGGACGCGCCGTTTCCCGAGCTGCCGCCACTTCCCGATGCCGCACCCGCTGCGGCGACTTCCCCATCCCTCGACCTTTCTGGAGAACTGCCATGACGCACGTTGATGCTTTCCGTATTTCTGTAAATCCGCTTTCCCGCCGCTCCAGTCCCGCGCGGCTGGATGGCCTGGCCCGCCCGGCCATGCAAGGCTTGATGCTCGCTGCCTTCATGCTGCTGCTTGCGGGCACTGCACAGGCCGCCGGTTCCTCGATGCCGTGGGAAGGCCCGCTGCAATCCATCCTTGAATCCATCCAGGGGCCGGTGGCGCGCATCGTCGCGGTCATCATCATCATCGCCACGGGCCTCGCGCTCGCGTTCGGCGACACGTCGGGCGGCTTTCGCAAGCTGATCCAGATCGTGTTCGGCTTGAGCATCGCCTTCGCCGCGTCCTCGTTCTTCCTGTCGTTCTTCAGCTTCTCGGGCGGGGCCGTCGTATGAGTGCCCCGGACACCTTCGCGGCCGGGTTCGAGGTGCCGCTGCATCGCTCGCTCACCGAGCCGATCCTGCTGGGCGGCGCACCGCGCACCGTGGCGATCGCCAACGGCACCTTGGCCGCCGCTGTCGGGCTGGGCCTGCAACTGTGGATTCCCGGTGTCGTGCTCTGGATCGTCGGCCATTCGCTGGCGATGCGGGGCGCGCGCGTCGATCCGCAGTTCATGGCCGTGTTCGCGCGGCACATCAAGCACCGCCCGCTGCTGGACGTGTAGGGGAGGACGCCGCGATGCTGAACCTCGCCGAATACCGCCAGCGACCGGCCTTGCTCGCCGACTGGCTGCCCTGGGCCGGACTGGTGGCACCGGGCGTCGTCTTGAACAAGGACGGCAGCTTCCAGCGCACGGCGCGCTTTCGTGGCCCCGACCTCGACAGCGCGACGCAAGGCGAGCTGATCGCCACATCGGCGCGCTTGAACAACGCGCTGCGCCGCCTGGGTTCGGGCTGGGCGCTGTTCATCGAAGCCGAGCGCCGGTCTGCCGCCGACTACCCGCACTCCGATTTCCCCGAACCGCTGTCCTGGCTGGTCGATGAAGAACGCCGCGCCGCCTTCGAGGATTCGGGCAACCACTTCGAGAGCGGCTATCACCTGACGCTGGCCTACCTGCCGTCCGAGGAATCCCGTGCTCGGGCCGCGGGCCTGCTGTACGAAAACCGGCCCACCGAAGGCGTGGATTGGCGCGAGCGGCTGCACGCCTTCGTCGCTGAAACGGATCGCATCTTCGACCTGCTCGATGGCGTGATGCCGGAGATCGCCTGGCTTGATGACAGCCAGACGTTGACCTACCTGCATTCGACCGTCTCGACGCGCCGCTACCGCGTCGGCGTTCCCGAAGTGCCGTTCCACATCGACGCGCTGCTGACCGATTCCGCGCTGGTCGGTGGCCTGGCGCCGATGCTGGGCGACCAGCACCTGCGCGTGGTGTCGGTGCGCGGTTTCCCGACCTCGACCTGGCCGGGGATTCTGGACGACCTCAACCGCCTGGGCTTCGCGTATCGCTGGAGTACGCGCTTTCTGTGCCTCGACAAAGCCGAGGCGGAAAAAGAACTCGCCCGACTGCGCCGCCAGTGGTTTGCGAAAAGGAAGAACGTCATCGCGTTGCTGCGCGAGACGATCTTCCAGCAGGAAAGCCCGCTGGTCGATACCGACGCCAACAACAAGGCCGCCGACGCCGATGCTGCCTTGCAGGAGCTGGGCAGCGATCAGGTCGCCTTCGGCTACCTGACGGCGACCGTCACCGTCATGGACGCGGACGCCGCCGTTGCCGACGAGAAGCTGCGCATGGTGGAGCGCGTCATCCAGGGGCGCGGCTTCGTCACCATCCCCGAAACGCTCAACGCCGTGGATGCGTGGCTGTCGTCCATTCCGGGCAACGCATACGCCAATGTCCGCCAGCCCATCGTCTCGACGCTGAACCTGGCGCACATGATGCCGGTGTCGGCGGTATGGGCCGGCCAGGAACGCAATGCGCATCTCGATGGGCCGCCGCTGATCGTCACGCGCACAGACGGCGCCACGCCGTTCCGGCTGGTGACGCACATCGGCGACGTGGGCAACACGCTGGTGGTTGGCCCCATCGGCATGGGCAAGTCGGTGCTGCTGGCGACGATGGCGATGCAGTTCCGCCGCTATCGCGGCTCGCGCATCTTCGCCTTCGACATGGGGCGCTCGATCCGCGCGGCCATCCTGGGCATGGGCGGCGAGCACTACGACCTGGGCGCGGACGACGAGATCGCCTTCCAGCCGCTGGCGCGCATCGACCGAGAGGGCTACCGCACCTGGGCCAGCGAATGGGTGGAAGGCCGCCTGCTGCACGAAGGCGCGGCCGTCGGCCCGGACGAGAAGGCGGCCATCTGGTCTGCGCTGGGGAGCCTGGCCAGCGCGCCGGTGGAGCAGCGCACGCTCACGGGCCTGACGGCCTTGCTGCAATCGAACACCTTGCGCCAGGCACTCGCGCCCTACGTCCTGGGCGGCGCGCACGGCAGGCTGCTGGATGCCGACCACGACCGCCTCGGCACATCCGACGTGCAGGCGTTCGAGATGGAGGAGCTGATGCACAGCAAGGCTGCTGTGCTCGCGGTGCTGCGCTACCTGTTCGCGCGCTTCGAGGAGCGGCTGGATGGTGCGCCCACGCTGCTGATCCTCGATGAAGCCTGGCTGTTCCTCGATGACCCGGTGTTTGCGGCGCGCATCCGCCAGTGGCTCAAGACGCTGCGCAAGAAGAACGTCAGTGTCATCTTCGCCACGCAGTCGCTCGCGGACGTGAAGGATTCGGCCATCGCGCCGGCCATCATCGAAAGCTGCGCGAGCCGGATTTTCTTGCCGAACCCGCAAGCGACCGAACCGCAGATTCGCGCGATCTACGAGGGCTTCGGCCTCAACAGCCGGCAGATCGAGATCGTCGCCACCGCGCAGCCCAAGCGCGACTACTACTACCAATCCCGCCTCGGCAACCGCGTGTTCGACCTCGACCTGGGGCCGGCGACGCTGGCCTTCGCGGGTGCTTCCACGCCGCAAGACCAGCGCGCCATTGATGAGGTTCTTGGCCGCGTGCCGCAGGACGCCGGCGTGCCCGGCTTCGCGGGCGCCTGGCTGCGCCATCGCGGCCTCGATTGGGCGGCCGACCTGCTGCCCTCGTTCCCCGGCTACGCGCCGGGTTCCCTCCGTACCGCTGACCACCCCCAGGAGAACCAACTATGAAATTGCATACCCCCAAGCTCGCCGCGTTGACCGCCGCCTGCGTGCTCGCATTCGGCATCGCGCAACCCGCCCACGCCTTGTTCGGCGTCGGCGACATCGTGCTCGACCCGACCAATCTGGTGCAGAACACGCTCACCGCCGTTCGCACGCTGGAGCAGATCAATAACCAGATCCAGCAACTCCAGCACGAAGCGCAGATGCTCATTAACCAGGCGCGCAACCTGGCCAGCCTGCCGTCCAGCGTGGTCGGCCAGTTGCGCGCGAACCTGGCGACCACCCAGCGACTGATCGCGCAGGCCAAGGGCTTGGCCTACGAAGTGACAAGCATCGACCGCGAATTCGTGCGCCTGTATCCCGAGAAGTACGCCGCCACGGTGAGCGGCAATCAGATGTACCTCGATGCGCAGGAGCGTTGGAAGAACACGCTCAACGGCCTGCAAACGACCATGCAGATGCAGGCCCAGGCGTCGCAGAACCTGAGCGACGACGAAAGCGTGCTGGCCGACCTCGTGGGCAAGAGCCAGTCGGCCGAGGGCGCGCTGCAAGCGATGCAGGCTATGAACCAGTTGCTGGCCTTGCAGGCCAAGCAGTCGATCCAGACGCAGCGGCTCCAGATCACGCAAGACCGCGCGGCCTCGCTGGAACTGGCGCGGCAGGCGGCGGCCACGGAGCGCGGGCGCGAAGTGACGCGCCGCTTCCTGGGCGAAGGCACGCCGTACACGCCGCAGCCCGTCAATTTCTACAACCGCTGACGGAGGCTGCCATGCAACGCACGCCCGTCGTGTTTGCTTTCGCCATTCATGCGCTGGTGCTGGCCGGCTGTGACCGGCCGCAGCAAGTGTCGGTGAATGCGCTCGCCGCCGACCCGGCCCGGTTGCACGCGCTGCGCGCGCAGTGCCGCGCGGGCGCGCACGACGGCGCGTTTTGCGCGCAGGTGGCACAGGCCGACCTGCGGCGCTTTCTCTCCGGCCAGGCCGGGCCGAATGAGTACCAGACGCTGGCCGACCTGCCGCCGATCCCGCCCAGCTTCGATGAACCCGCCGATGGCAGCGCGGCAATCGCTCTGCCTGGGCAGGAGGACTCGCCATGAACGACGTGACGGTCATCGACCGCTTCCTCGACACCTTCTCGCGCTACATCGACTCGGGCTTTGGCCTGTTGCACGGCGAAGTGGCGTTTCTGACCGCCACGCTGATCGTCATCGACATGACGCTCGCCGGGCTGTTCTGGGCGATGAGCCATGCCACCGGCCAGGGCGAGGACGTGATCGCCAAGCTGATCCGCAAGGTGCTGTACGTCGGCGCCTTCGCCTACATCATCGGCAACTTCAACTGGTTGGCTGGCATCGTGTTCCGCTCCTTCGCCGGGCTGGGCCTGACGGCCAGCGGCTCGACCCTGAGCATGGAGAACTTCCTGCAACCGGGCCGGCTGGCGAAGGTCGGCATCGACGCCGGTGCGCCGATCCTGAAACAGATCGGCGACATGGCGGGCTTCCCCGAAGTCTTCGTGAACATCACGCCCATCGTCGTGATGTTCCTCGCTTGGCTGATCGTCCTGCTGTGCTTCTTCGTGCTGGCGATCCAGCTTTTCATCACGCTGATCGAGTTCAAGCTGACCACGCTTGCCGGCTTCGTGCTGGTGCCGTTCGCGCTCTGGAACAAGACCGCATTTCTCGCCGAGAAGGTGCTGGGCAACGTGGTGTCGTCCGGCATCAAGGTGCTGGTGCTGGCGGTGATCGTGGGCATCGGCTCGGGCCTGTTCGCCGAGTTTCAGGTACAGCCCGCCGAACCATCCATCGACCACTCCGTGGTCGTGATGCTGGCCTCGCTGACGCTGCTGGCCTTGGGCATCTTCGGGCCGGGCATTGCAACCGGGCTGGTGTCCGGCGGCCCGCAGCTCGGCGCAGGTGCGATGGCCGGTGCGGCGCTGGGCGCGGCCGGCGCTGCTGTT
>NZ_KE148646.1:21788-30820 GCF_000410635.1 Comamonas sp. B-9 | reverse complement strand
CCGAGGTGGCTGCGCAGGGCGTGACCGTGAATGTGGTCTCGCCCGCAGCCACGGCGACCGGCATGTTGAGCGACCCGGCCCGCGCCGGCAGTGCGCCGCGCCTGCCACCCATGGGCCGCCTGATCGAGCCGGCCGAGATCGCGGCCCTGGTGGGCTTTCTTTTGTCTCCGGCGGCTGCCGCCATTACCGGGCAGGACATCGCCATCTGTGGTGGCTCGTCTCTGGCCCGCTGATATTTCACCCCCCCATTTTCACAACCGATGACCACCATGAAGATCGTCAACATCCTCGAATCCACCCGTCCCATCAAGTCGGACATTCGCAACGCCTACATCGACTTCTCCAAGATGACCTTGAGCCTGGTGGCTGTGGTCACCGATGTCATCCGCGATGGCAAGCCCGTCATTGGCTATGGCTTCAACTCCAATGGCCGCTACGGCCAGGGCGCGCTGATGCGCGAGCGCTTTATCCCGCGCGTGCTGGAGGCCGAGCCCGGCAGCCTGCTGGACGAGACCGGCGAGAACCTGGACCCGCACAAGGTCTGGGCGCGCATGATGATCAATGAAAAGCCCGGCGGCCATGGCGAGCGCTCGGTGGCGGTCGGCACCATCGACATGGCCGTCTGGGATGCCACCGCCAAGATCGCCGGCAAACCCTTGTTCCAGCTGCTGGCCGAGCGCTATGGCAATGGCACAGCCAACCCGCGCGTGTTTGTCTATGCCGCCGGTGGCTACTACTACCCCGGCAAGGGCCTGGATGGCCTCAAGAAGGAAATGGAAAGCTACCTGGCGCGCGGCTACTCGGTGGTCAAGATGAAGATTGGCGGCGCCACCCTGGCCGAGGACTGCGAGCGCATTGAATCGGTGCTGAAGATCCTGGGCCCGGGCCAGCAACTGGCGGTGGATGCCAATGGCCGCTTTGACCTGCAGACTGCCATCGACTACGGCAAGGCGCTGTCGCAGTACCCGCTGTTCTGGTACGAAGAGGCCGGTGATCCGCTGGACTACGAGCTGCAGGCCAAGCTGGGCGAAGTCTACAAAGGCCCCATGGCCACCGGTGAAAACCTGTTCTCCATGCAGGATGCCCGCAACCTGATCCGCCATGGCGGCATGCACAAGGACCGCGACTGGCTGCAGTTTGACTGCGCGCTGAGCTATGGCCTGGTGGAATACCTGCGCACCTTGGACATGCTCAAGGAATACGGCTGGTCGCCCAGCCGCTGCATTCCCCACGGCGGCCACCAGATGTCGCTGGCCATCGCCGCAGGCCTGGGCCTGGGTGGCAATGAGAGCTACCCGGACCTGTTCCAGCCCTATGGCGGCTTCCCCGATGGCGTGAAGGTGGACAACGGCTATGTCACCCTGCCAGCGCTGCCGGGCATTGGCTTTGAAGGCAAGTCCGATCTGATCGCGGAGATGCGGGCGCTGGCTTCTTGATCGAATCAGACTGCAAGCGCTTGGGGATAGGGCGCTTGCGGCTGTTGTTGTGAGAATCGGCAAGCCGTCGCGCCAGGCGACGCTTGCGACTGCCTCCCCCAGCGGCGCCTTATAGGCGCCTTTGCGCCTCTGCTTGCCTTAAAGCCGAGGCGTTTTCTTTTTGGGCCATGCCTGCAAGGGCAAGCGCAACTATCGCCAAAGAGCAGGGCGCCTTCTGCAATTTCTCAGGCCGTTGATGCCCGCCAGCACCGCCCGTGCATCGGCCTCCCAAGCCCCATCCAGCAGGGGCAAAAACACACAGCTCCCAGCGACCAAGGGTTAGCACTGAAAGCCATTCAGGCTTTTGTTTGTACTATTTACCTGTCGGCAGGTATGTAGTCCAACACCAAGATCTGGACGGCCGGCCAAAGACACGGTTCATCGCAAAAAAAGAGCTGATCAAGGAGACAACGTGAAATCTTTTCGCCCGCATGCATTGCTTTTGTCGTTATTGGTGGCCATGGCCGCGCCGTCCGCTTCCTGGGCCCAAGTCAGTGATGACGTGGTCCGCATCGGTGTGATGGGGGACCAGACGGGCCCTTACTCGGGCAACGGCGGTCCCGGCCATGCGCTGGCCGTCAAGATGGCGGTCGAGGACTTTGGTGGCAAGGTGCTGGGCAAGCCCATCGAGGTGGTGGTGGCCGACGACCAGAACAAGCCCGACATTGGCCTGAGCATCACCCGCCGCTGGCTGGATGTGGAGAAGTTCGACACGATCGTCGGCAACTCCGCCTCGTCGATCGCGCTGACGGTGGCCCAGCTGATGAAGGAGCGCAGCAAGCCTTACCTGATCGCAGGCACCACGACGGCCGACCTGACCAACAAGGCCTGCTCGCCGATGAATTTCAACTTTGTCGCCGACTCCTATGCCATGCCCAAGGCGGGGGTGAAGGCGCTGATGAAGCAGGGCGTCAAGAGCTTCTACTTCATCGCGGTGGACTATGCCTTTGGCCAGGCCTACCTGGACGAGGCCACCCGCTTTATCAAAGAAGGCGGCGGCAAGGTGACCGGGGTCACGCGCCATCCGCTGGGCACGGCCGATTTCTCGTCCTACCTGCTGCAGGCGCAGGCCAGCGGTGCCGAGGCGATTGTCATCATCAACGCCGGGCTGGACCTGTCCAACGCGCTCAAGCAGGCGGCCGAGTACCGCATTGCGCGGGGCGGGCAGAAGGTAGCGGTGTTTGGCATGACGATCAACAGCGTCACCGCCATGGGCCTGGATGTGGCCCAGGGCCTGCAGCTGGCGCTGCCCTTCTACTGGGACCAGAACGACGAGACCCGGGCCTGGTCCAAGCGCTTTATGGCGCGCTACAACAATGGCGCGCCCACCTATCTGATGGCCGGTGCCTACAGCGCCACCATGCACTACCTGCAGGCGGTGCAGGCCGCTGGTACCGACGAGGGCAAGGCCGTGGCGGCCAAGATCCGCGAGCTGCCGGTCAACGATTTCTTCTCCAAGCAGGTCAAGGTGCGGGCCGATGGCCAGGTGCTGCGCCCGCTCTATGCGGTGCAGGTTAAGACGCCAGCGGAGTCCAAGGCCAAGTTCGACTACTACAAGATCATTGGCACCATCGCGCCGGAAGAAGCCTGGCGCCCCGCCTCCGAAAGCGCCTGCGACCTGCTCAAGGGGCAGTGATGGGCCGCACTCTCGTCACCGGTGCCGCACGCGGCATTGGCCGTGCCATTGCGCTGCGCCTGGCCCAAGACGCCCATGACCAGGGCGACGACCAGGCCCGCCCAGCGCAGCTGACGCTGCTGGACCAGCATGCGGCCGAGCTGGATGCCGTGGCCGCCGAGCTGCAAGCGCTGGGCGCCCAGGTCCAGGTGCTGGCGGGTGATCTGTCGGGGCTGGACTTTGCCGCCCAGGCGGTGGCCGCTGCCGTACAGCACTGGGGCGGGCTCGATGGCCTGGTCAGCAATGCGGGCGCGGCCTTTCCCGGGGCCTTGAGCGATTACCCGGTGGCCGACTGGGACCGGACCTTTGCGCTCAATGCGCGGGCGCCGTTGTTGCTGGCCCAGGCGGCGCTGGCACCGCTGCGTGCCAGTGGCGGCAGCATCGTGGTCATCACCTCGGTATCGGCCAGCCATGCCACACCACCGCTGGGCGCCTACAGCGCCAGCAAGGCAGCCGCGCTGATGCTGGTGCGCCAGCTGGCAACCGAGTGGGGGCCGCTGGGTCTGCGCATCAATGCGCTCTCGCCCGGTTTGATTGCCACGCCCGGTACCGCGCTGGCCTATGCCGATCCGGCCGCCAAGGCCCACCGCGAGCAGCGCGTGCCGCTGCGCCGCATTGGTGAGCCGGGCGATATAGCGGGCGCCGTCAGCTTCTTGCTGAGCGATGCGGCTGCGTACGTCAACGGTGCCGAGCTGGTGGTCGATGGCGGTCTGGCCCACACCATGATGGCCTCGCTGCCCCAACAGGCCTGGCAGGACCAGGCGGCCCAGCGCCGCTTGCCCCAGGCCGCTGCCGCAGGCTAGGCCGCAACGGGCCAGCCCCTAGCAACAACGTATTTTGTGATGGAGACCTGCCGTGTCTATCTCTCAAAAATTCAAGCGGGCCGCCACCTGGGGCGTGTTCATCGGCGCCTGGGCCGGGGCCGTGGTGCAGGCGGCGGAGTTCCCTGACAAGCAGGTCACCATCGTCGTGCCCTATGCGGCCGGTGGTTTTACCGACCAGGTGGCCCGCGCCATTGCGCCGGTGCTGGCCGAGAAATGGGGCAAGCCCGTGGTGATCGACAACCGTCCCGGTGGCGGCACCACCATTGGCACGGCCCTGGTCGCCCGCGCCCCCGCCGATGGCCACACCCTGCTGCTGAGCAGCCTGGGCTATTTGACCAATCCGCTGATGATGCCCCGCATGCCCTATGACCCGCAGGACCTGAAACCATTGATGATGGTGTCCGAGTCGCCCAGCGTGCTCTATGTGGGCAAGCAGGTGCCCGCCAACAACCTGGCCGAGTTCGCCAGCTATATGCGCGCCAACGATGGCAAGCTGGCCTTCGCCTCGTCGGGCGTCGGCTCCAGCCCGCATATCTGCGCCGAGATGCTGGCCTCGGCCGTCGGCGCGCACATCATCCACGCGCCCTACCGGGGCAATGCCCCGGCCTTGAATGCCTTGATGGCCGGCGAGGTAGCGGCCTTGCTGGATGCACCCAGCGCAGTGAGCTACGTACAGGCCGGGCGCATGAAGGTGCTGGGCGTTGCCAGTGACAAACCCGTGCGCAGTGCACTGCCGCTGACACCGTTCTCCCAGTCGTCCGCGCCCGAGCTCAAGCCCTACAGCTGCAGCAGCTTCTTTGGCTTCTTCATGCCCGCCAAGGTGCCCGCAGCCCTGCAGCAGCGCATCTACCGCGATCTGCGTGCGGTGGTGGAAGTGCCCACGGTAGCCGAGGGCGTGACCCGCCCCGGCGGCGAGCTGCACCTGCTCGGCCCCGAAGACTTCACGGCCTACCTGGATGCCCAGCGCCCGCGCTGGGCCGCCGTGATCCGAGAAAAACACATTACCCAGGAATGAGGGCAGGGAGCGCCCAGCCCTTGCCTGCCCCTTGTCGTTTGATTTGACCTTGAACCCGGAAACATGACAGCAACCACCGATCCCTATGCCGACTTTCGACAAACCCTGCGCGACTTTGCGCAGCAGCACTGCCCGCCCGCGCTGAAAGCCAAGGTCCGCGCCAACGAGAAGCTGGGCCGCGCCGAGATGAGCGAGTGGGCCAAGATCCTGCAGCGCAAGGGCTGGAGCGCCCCCAACTGGCCGATCGAATGGGGTGGCACCGGCTGGGACATGCAGCAGCGCTATTTGTTTGAAGAGGTGATGGCGCAGGAAGACTGCCCGCCGCTCTACCACCATGGCATCGGCCATATCGGCCCGGTGATCATGCACTTTGGCACGCCCGCGCAGAAGGAGCGCTACCTGCCGCGCATTGTGGACGGCAGCGAATGGTGGTGCCAGGGCTATTCCGAGCCCGGTGCTGGTTCGGACCTGGCCTCGCTGCGCACGGCAGCGGTGCGCGATGGCGATGACTATGTCATCAACGGCCAGAAGATCTGGACCTCCCATGCGCAGGAGGCTGACATGATGTACACCCTCGTGCGCACCTCCAAAGAGGGCAAGAAGCAGGCCGGCATCTCCCTGCTGCTGGTGCCGATGGACTCTCCCGGCATCGAGGTGCGCCCCATCCCGACGATTGACCACTGGCACCATGTCAACGAGGTGTTCTTGCGCGATGTGCGCGTGCCCGTGGCCAACCTGATTGGCGAAGAGGGCGGCGGCTGGGCCTGCGCCAAGTTCCTGCTCGACCGCGAGCGCCTGTCGCCCGCCACTGTGCCGCGCCTGGTGCGCCTGCTGGAGCAGATCGAGCAGCCGCTGCGCGAGCGCGGCCGCACGCAACAAGGCGCCAGCCAGCACATGCTGCTGGAGCGCTTGTTCCTGGCCCAAGCGGCCGTGGCCGGCGCCAAGGAGATGCTGATCAGCGCCATCGACGAAGAGATGCAGGGCACGCTGGCCTCGTCCAAATCCTCGGCGCTCAAGCTGTTCTGCTCCGACCTGGCCCAGCAGATCATCGGCATCGCCTTTGACATGAGCCCCGACTACGCAGCCCGCCTGATTCCGAGCCTGCCCGAGGACAGCCCCGCCGATGTGGAGCTCAAGCGCGAGCTGATCCACACCTACCTCTTCTACCGCTCGCGCACCCTGGCCGGTGGTACCAGCGAAGTACAAAAAAACGTGATTGCACGCGATATCTTTGGAGCCTGACCCATGCCTTTTCAAGCCTCTCCCATGTTTCCGGGCGATCTGTACGACACAACGCTGCGGGTGGCAGCTGATGCCGCGGCGGTCAATGCCACGTTGACCCAGGCCCAAGCTTCCGACCAGGCCAGTGACAGCTGGCAGCAGTTTCTGGAACTCGGCTGGCAAGCCGTGCTGGTGCCCGAGGCCAGTGGCGGCGCGGGCTCGACCTTTGCCGATGTGGCGTCCATCGCAGAGGCCGCTGGCCGCCATGGCCTGACCACGCCGCTGGTCGCACGCTGCGCCGTGGTGCCAGCGGTGCTGGGCGCCATCCCCGGCCGTGACGATGTGACCCAGATGCTGGGCCTACTGGCCGCCGGCGAAGTCTCCATCGCCCCCGTGTTTGCGCATGACGGCAGCTGCAGCCTGACGGCGATGGTGGATGCCGAAGGTGTGCAACTGCAGGGCAGCCTGCGCGGCATCGACCTGAGCGAGCCCGCCAGCCATCTGCTCTTCCTGGCCCGCAGCGCTGCTGGCGAAGCCTTGCTGCTGCTGGCCAGCCGCGACCAATTGGGCGGCAGCCTGCAAAGCTGGGCTGGCCATGACGGCCGGCTGACCGCCGACCTGAGCCTGAAGGCCACGCGCCTGCCCGCCAGCGCCGTGCTGCAACGGGGCCGCGCGGCCGTGGCTGCTGCCGAGCGCGCCAATACCGTGGGCGCGCTGGTCTGCTGCGCGCAGATCGTCGGCGCCATTGGCGCGATGGTGGAGCAGACCATCGAGTACCTGAACACGCGCCAGCAGTTTGGCGTGCAGCTCTCCACCTTCCAGGCGCTGCGCCACCGCACGGTGGACATGTATGTGGCCTATGAAAGCGTGCGCGGCATGGTGCGCGAGCGCGTGGTGGCGTTTGACCTGGGGGATGGCGATGCGCATGCAGTGGCGCTGCTCAAGCACTACCTGTCGATCGCGGCCCGCCAGGTGGGTGAGTCGGCGATCCAGCTGCATGGCGGCATTGGCATGTCGCGCGAGCTGCCTGCGGCCCGCCTGGCCATGCATGCGATTGGCTGCAGCCTGCAATGGGGCGACCGCTACGAGCAGCTCGACAGCCTGGCCGCCGACATGGCCGCCGAGATCGCGGCTGAAGTGGCCGCTGAATCCGCCCCCACCGCCGCCCGCGCCTGAGAGGACCCGCCATGAGCCACGCATCTTCGTCCCTCGACGCCTTGTTCCACCCCCGTTCGGTGGCGCTGGTGGGCGCCTCGTCCGATCCCGAGCGCATTGGCGGCCGCCCGCTGCGCTTCATGCTCGAAGCCGGCTTTGCCGCGCCCATCTACCCGGTCAACCGCAGCGGCGCGCTGATCCAGGGCCTGCAGTCCTACCAAAAGGTGTCGGATATCCCGTTCCCAGTCGACCAGGCCATCATCTGCGTGCCGGTGGCCGGGGTGGAAGAGGCTGTGCGCGATGCCATTGCCAAGGGCGTCAAGGCCATCCAGGTGATGACAGCGGGCTTTGCCGAGATTGATGCAGCCGGCCGCGCGCTGCAGGACCGCATTGTGGGCCTGTGCCGCGCAGCAGGTGTGCGCATGCTGGGCCCCAACTCGCTGGGCCTGCTGAATGTGCCGGCGCGCTTTTTCTCGACCTTCTCCACCTTTCTCAACGGCGCCCAGCCCCAGCCGGGCTCCATCTCGCTGGCCACGCAGAGCGGTGCCTTTGGCTCGGCCGCGTATGGCCTGGCCACCTTGCGCGGACTGGGTTTCAGCAAGATCATCGCCACCGGCAATGAGGCCGATGTCGATGTGGCCGAAAGCATCGACTACCTGGCAGACGACCCGGACACCCGCATCATCTGCGCGGCGGTTGAATCCTGCCGTGACGGCAACCGCCTGCGCCGCGCCTTGCTCAAGGCAGCCCGCGCCGGCAAGCCCGTGCTGATCATGAAGGTAGGGCGCACCGAGCTGGGTGCCGCCGCTGCCTCCACCCACACCGGCTCGCTGGCCGGCAATGACAAGGTCTACGACACGGTGTTCCGCGAATGTGGCGCCCTGCGGCCCGAGTCCATCGAGGAGATGCTGGACATCGCCTACCTCTACACCGTCAGCGGCGTGCTGCCGGCCAATGACGAGCTGGGTGTCTTCACCGGCTCGGGCGGCATCGGTGTGCTGATGGCCGATGAGGCGGGCGCACAGGGCATGGAGCTGCCACCCTTGCCCGCCCCCGCCCGCGAGGCCACCTTGGCGCTGCTGCCCTTTGCGGTGGCCGCCAACCCGCTGGACATGACGGCCCAGGTCACCTCGGTGGCCAGTGGCACCTCGCGCACGCTGGGGGTGATGCTGGAGCACACAGGCTATGGCGCAGTGCTGGGCTACCTGGCCCATGTGGGCCTGTCGCCCGAGCGCTTTGCCAGCACCCAGCAAGAGATTGCGGAACTGGCCGCGCAGCACCGCGAGCGATTGACCATTCTGGTGATGCTGGCCTTGCCCCAGGTGCGCAGCGCGTTGGAAAAGCAGGGCGTGGCCGTGTTTGAGGACCCGACCCGGGCCGTGCGCGCCGTTGCCGGCCTGGCCAAGATCCGCCAGCGCTGGCAGACGCTGTACCAGCTGCCCGATAGTGCACAGACTGCCGCGCCCGCCTTGGCGCTGGACGATGTGCATACCGAAAGCGGCGCCAAGCGTGCGCTGGCAGCCGCTGGCCTGCCGGTGCCGCCCGAGCACCTGTGCAACAGCGCTGCGCAGGCGGCCGCTGCCGCAGCGCAAGTGGGCTTCCCGGTGGTGGCCAAGATCGTCTCGCCCGACATTGCGCACAAGACCGAGGTCGGCGGCGTCATGCTC
>NZ_KE148646.1:255-21767 GCF_000410635.1 Comamonas sp. B-9 | reverse complement strand
TGGCACCTTGATGGACCGCGCGCGCACAGCGCGGCCCGATGCCCGGCTGGACGGCGTGCTGATTGCCCCGATGCTGAGCGGCGGCGTGGAGGTGATCCTGGGCCTGCACCGCGACCCGACCTTTGGCCAGATGGTCATGTATGGCAGCGGAGGCACGGCGGTGGAGCTGTTCCAGGATGTGGCGCTGGCCTCGGCACCGCTCACGGCAGCCCGCGCCCAGGCGCTGGTGGATGCCGTGCGCTCCAGCCAGCTGCTGCGCCGTTGGCGCGGCGGCCCGCAGTATGACGAGGCCGCGCTGGTGCAGGCGCTGTGCCGGCTGTCGGGGTTTGCGATGCAGCATGCTGACAGCATCCAGAGCGTGGACATCAACCCGCTGATGGTGCGCACCCAGGGCGCCATGTGCCTGGATGCGGTGATCGAGCTGCGCGCGCAGACGCAGCAGGGGGCACAGCCATGAGCAGCGAAGCCAGGCTGGCCCAGCTGGAGGCGCAATTCCAGGCGCTCTGCGACCGCGAGGCGATCCGCGAAGCACTCTATTCGTACTGCCGGGGCATTGACCGGGGCGACGAAGCTGCCCTGCGCGCCGCCTACTGGCCCGATGCTACGGACCGCCATGGCGCCTACCAGGGCAGTGCGGAAGGCTTTATCCAGGCGGCGCTGCCCCAGCTGGCCAAGGGGCGCTACATCCACAACATCGCCAATCTGTCGATCCATCTGAACGGCGATGCCGCTGCGGCGGAGGCGTATTTTCTGGCCTACCAGACGGACAGCGATGCCGCTGGCGCGCCGCGCGCCACCTTCTTGTGCGGCCGCTATGTCGATCTGTTCACCTGCCGCACCACGGCCACCGCCGAGCGTGAATGGCGGGTGGCCAAGCGCGTGGTGGTCTACGACTGGCAGGACATCTGGGCCGCGCCCACGCAGGACGAAGCCACGCGCTTTGGCCGGCGCCTGCCTATTGGCGCCAGGGCGCCTGACGACCCCTGGTACGCGTTGATGCGCGAGGTGGCCATGCCCGCTAGCCCATAGCCGCGCCGCTCACCGCGCTCCATCTGGCGGATCGCATCCGCCCCCTCTGCCCCTGCGTTTGATTGCAGGGACTCCCTTTCTCACTGCGCTGTCTAGCACGGTGGGGATCTGCTCGGTCTAAAAAAACAGCAAAGCGTTTTCACCGTGGTCGTGCATGGGGCCAGGCCCGACCACGTCTTTCCAAAACTACACCAGGAGACAAACCATGAAAGCCAACAAGCCCAGACTTCATCCGCTGCTCGCAGCACTCATCGCCACCACGGCAGCCGGGGGGGCGGCGGCGCAAACCGCGCAGACCCAGGAGCTCAAGCAGATCACCTCGCCAGCCGGGGGGCTGGCCTCAGGCGGCAGCAGCTCGGTACAGGTCTATGGCCTGATCGACAGCAGCGTGGCCAGCGTATCGATGCAGGGCCAGCGCGCCACCAAGCTGGAGAGCGGCCACATGATGGGCTCGCGCCTGGGCTTCAAGGGCAGCGAAGATTTGGGCGGCGGCCTGCGGGCCAACTTCCAGCTGGAGATGGGCATCAACACCTCCAACGGCGCGCAGCAGCAAAACCAGGGCTTTGGCGCAAAGGCCTTTGGCCGGGGTTCGCTCATCAGCCTGACCGGCAACTTTGGCGAACTGCGCATGGGCCGTACCCTGGCATCGCTGCCGACCGAGGTGCAGGCCGTCGGTGACCCCTTTGGCCTGGGCGGCGGCGGCAACCTGCAGGGCATCCAGCCATCGCCCGGCCGGCAGAACAACAACATCCTCTACCAAAGCCCGTCGATCGGCGGCTTTATCGGCAAGGCGGCCTATACCATCAGCGAGTACACGCGCCAGAGCATTGACATCGAGCACCGTGCCCACCAGTACACCCTGGCGCTGTTCTACAAGAACGATGCCTGGAGCGCAGCCGTATCGGCCACGCGCATGACCAACCCCACCGATGGATCGGCGACGCGCTATTTCAACTCGGCGCTGGCCTATGACTTCAAGGCCTTCAAGCTGTTTGGCTCGTTTGCCACCTTCAAGAACCCCGGCGCGGCCATCACGCCGACCGTGAACACCGGACTGGACAACAGTGGCCAGTTGGCCGGATTCCCCTCCGTGGGCTACTACGAAGGCCAGGACGACCGCAGCTTCTCGATCGGTGCCTCGGTCAAGCTGGGCCCAGGCACCTTGCTGCTCAATGCCATCGACCTGAACGACACCGGCCCGCTGAACCGTGATGCGCGCCAGTATGGCGTGGCCTATCTGTACCCGATGTCCAAGCGCACCACCTTGTACACGGACTATGGCTATGTGAAGAACAAGAACGGCGCCGGCTACACCTTGACCGGCGCGGTGACCGCAGCGGGCTTTACCAACAACGGCAACAGCAATGCCTACCGGGTGGGCATCATCCACAGCTTCTGACGGCTGACGAAAGCAACAAGGCCCAGGCGTTTGGCGCGCCTGGGCCTTGTTTTATAGGTATCCCGTGTCTGGCTTAGCGAGCGGGATTGCTGGCCAGCAGACCCTGGAAAATCATGTCAATGTACTGCTGCACCACCTGGCGGGCGCTCAG
The DNA here is from genome assembly GCF_000410635.1 of Comamonas sp. B-9. Classification (NCBI taxonomy): domain Bacteria; kingdom Pseudomonadati; phylum Pseudomonadota; class Betaproteobacteria; order Burkholderiales; family Comamonadaceae; genus Comamonas; species Comamonas sp. B-9. Next base: position 19,188 of record NZ_KE148646.1, on the reverse strand, counting down.
CCGCCCGGTGGGCGAATGCCAGCGGGGCAGCTGGTTGAGCACGGCCAGCAGCATGCGGCTGGCGATGGTGGGGTCGACCTTCTGGAACACCTCGCTGTCCACGGCCTGCTTGATCGCATCGCGCAGCAGTTTCTCGTACTGGTCGCGCAGGGCCAGGTTCTCGGTGCGGGGCTTGGCATTGTCGCCAAACCAGAACATGTTGGAGCCGGCGATCCAGGAGTCGCGGTTGCGGTCCATGTAATCGGCCGAGGACAGCATGAACTCGCGCACCTTGCCTTCAGGGCTGGCCACCTTGCCCATGGCTGTAGACACATAGTTGACAAGGGTGCGCATGCCATCGACGAGGATGCTTTCGTAGAGCGCATCCTTGTTGGGGAAGTGGTAGTAGAGCGCCGCCTTGGTGATCTGGGCTTCGTCGGCAATGTCGCGCAGCGAGGTACCGTCAAAGCCCTTGCTGGCAAACAGCCGGACCGCTATCTCTATCAGTTGCTCTTTCCGGTCTTCCACACGCATGCGCGTGCTGCTGCCTTCTTCGGGGGCGTCGGAGGGTTTCGTCGTGTTTTTTTGCATAGTCACCAAAATTTGTTTGCCCTGATATCGGCCGGTAGACGACCGATCCGCATCCGTAGGCTTGTGGCTTCTGGGCGGTGGCACCATCATAGTTCAACGAAAATCATCCATCCATCGGGCCCCGCCCGACGCGGTCCGGCAGCCGCTAAGGCTGCGCTGACCGGGTTTTGTAGCCCTGGGCCAGCGGCAGCCATCGATGATTCTCGGCGCGTGGGACGGGGAGCTGCTAACAGCACCCAGCAAACCGAAGGTTTGCCGTTGAGGCTCGGCGCTCCCGACTTGGCGTCCCCGGCTCGGCGCCCCCAGCTAGGCGCCCCCAGTTGAGCATCCCTGACATGGCGTCCTGACGTATGCCGTGCAGACGCACGACAGGGCAGGGCGCGGCGGCCAGCCAGGCGAGGACGTACCAAGGACGGTGTAAACGGCCCTTAGTGGCCCTTCGTAGCGCTTAACGGCCCTTGTAGACCGGCTCGCGCTTTTCCAAAAACGCCTGCTGCGCCTCGCGCGTGTCTTCGGTCTTGGACAGCGCCACGGTGTTGCCTTGCTCGTAGCGGTAGGCATCACGGGTGGGCATCAGCAAGGTCATGCGCGCAGCTTCCTTGGCCAGGCGCAAGGCGATAGGACTCTTGGAGGCAATCTCGCGCGCCATCTCCATCGCATAGGGCATCAGCTGGTCGGCGGGCAGGCAGGCCTCGATCAGGCCCAGGCGGTACATCTCTTGCGCCGACACCTTCATGCCGGTAAAGAACATGCGGCGTGCGCGCGACTGGCTGAAATAGCGCTGCAAGAAGGTGACACCCCCCGCCAGGCCCACATTGATTTCAGGCATCGAGAAATAGGCATCTTCCGAGGCCACCCAGATATCCGAAGCCATCACCAGCCCAAAGCCAGCCCCCAGCGCCGGCCCGTTAATCGCCGCAATGATGGGCTTGGAGCATTCCATGATCGCGTTGTTCGACTCGCGCACCAGGCGGTTGTGGCGGCCATAGGCACCGGGCTCACCCGCCAGGTTGGGGCGCTCACGAATGTCAGCACCGGCCGAGAACACCTTGCCCGTGCCCGTGAGCACAATGCAGGCCACATCGTCACGGTCGGACAGCTCGTCAAACAGCTCCATGATCTCGTTGCGGAACTCCTTGTTCTGCGCGTTGACGGGCGGGCGGTTGAGGGTGACAACGGCAATCTTGTCCTTGATATCGACGATGAGCGTGTTGTAGGCCATGCAGGGTCTCCTGGTTGAATGCTAGTAATTTACCGGTCGGCAAGTAAATATTAGCGAATAACGGCGGAGGGCTCAAGCGGGTTGGTACGGGGGAGGGGTGGGGGTGTCGCTCAGGTGATTGGGGCGCCGAGCTCAAGCGAGAGTTGGCCAGGGTTTATTTCCGGGGCGGGGCAGGTGCAGGTGACTGGAGACACTTCTTGTCGTCGCGCTTGGGCTTGAACTTGTAGCTATGGCGTTGAGAGCCAAAAGAGAGTTTGGATGCAGCGATTGGCATGGGTGGTCGCCAGTTTGCGGTGCGCTAAGTGCATTCGCTGAGGTTGAAGTTGCCCCCAAAGTCGTAGTCACAAGAGGCAACTCAAGGCGAATTGCAGTCCATAAACTTACCAAGTCATTGCCCCAATGCCAACCAAGGGGCTCCTCGCCCCAGCTCTATTCACTGATCAGCGTAGCCAGAGACTGGGCCTTTGCGACAACGCGATCATCAGCTCTAGCTGCAGCTAGATCTAACTGCAGTAATATATTAAAATTTGGAATTCTATTTTTTTGATTGCCTCCATGATTCCCGCCGGAAAGCAAGCCTTTATGCTGAAGGTCCACTCTCTTAAAAAGCTTGTTGAAAGATCTGATGAAAGCCCCTCGAATGCAGTGAAAGAAGTGCTTCGTATTTGGCAGAAGAAGCAGTTCCCCTTGTTATCTAATGAACAAGTTAAACCAGATTCTATTTTTTATAAGGAAAAAATAATTAATGAATTAGCCTCTTGGCTAGCACTTCAACCATTGCTTGATTCTGCATTTTGGCTATCTTCTGCCTATGCGATATTGGTAGGTAATGATACTCGGAGTGAGCGATCCATGTACTTTACGCCACCTATCTTGGCTGATCGTTTAATCGATGATCTAATTGTTCATGGTGCATCTTTGACAAATCATGTCTGGCTGGATCCAGCTTGTGGTGGCGGGGCATTCTTAACCTCAGTAGGGGTTCGGATGATTGAGGCGATGGCCGAGTTAGGCATGAGCTCATCGGAAATAATTGAAAAAGTATCGACTAATTTAATAGGAAATGACCTTGACGAAACGTTAGCATTTCTATCATCACAATTTTTGCGAATGGCATTGTACGAGCAACTAGGTAGAACAACACTTCAACCTCGCTTCAAAATATTCCTCGGGGATGGATTATCATCAATGGCATGTGATGAGGCGAATGCGGACGTAATCATTTGCAATCCTCCATATCGAAAAATGAAATCGGTTGAGGTAAGTCGATATTTTGATGCATTTGGTGACATAATCGAGGGTCAACCCAATATATATGGATTATTTATTCGCCGATGTTTGAGTTTGGGTGGGGGTAACTCTATCGTGGGATTGCTTACACCGACAAGCTATTTGTCCGGTCGTCATTTCTCCAAGCTACGCAAATTTATATTGAGGGGAGCAATTGCATGTCAGCTAGACTTGGTTGATGATCGAATGGGTGTATTTATTGGTGTTTCTCAAGGCGCAGTTCTTGGTATATATAAACGTTCTACTGAAAAAATAGACATACCTTTTCATACCAAAATTTATGCACTTTCTATCACGGGAGAATTTACCTTTAATGGAGAATGCGTGCTAATTAATAACTCTGACGCATGGGTAATTCCGAGAAGTATAGTTGATCAAGAAGTAATTAGTCTGGCAGCCTCATCGTCTTATCGACTAAAAGACTATGGATACACTCCGCGAATAGGAGCTTACGTTGACTATAGGGATGTAAGAGAAACCTACGACAAAAAACCCAAAAATAGAAAAATGGATACAATTTTTCCGATTATTTGGTCAAGCGATATCACAACGGCGGGAGAAATTATTCATGGCCGTACTAGTAAGAAAGACTGTCATCATATATATATTGAAATGGGAAGCGCGGACCATCCATCAATCATGCGACGTCCAGCTGTGGCTTTGCAGAGAGTGACCTCACCAGACCAACCCAAAAGACTTGTCGCTGCTGCGATAAGTGCTGAATTTCTTGAAACTAACCGTGGCGTAGTCGGTGAAAATCATGTGATTTTCCTAGAGAAAACAAGCGAAAATGCGCTGGTATCAGTAGAGGAGCTTGTCGCTATACTTTCTTCTGAACCGATTGATCGTCTTTTTAGAAGTATTTCTGGCGCAGTAAATGTTTCGATATCGGAGTTGGGTCAATTGCCACTACCAAATCCAAATATCTTGGCAATGCTCATTAGGAAAGGACGAGAGATTGATGGTGCTGTATTAGAATCGTTTTATCACTTCTAACATAGCGAAGTGGATACTTCAAGTCTTTATATTACCTTGTGTATAAATTCCTAATTCAATAAAATTTCAATAGTCATTAAATATACACTCTGCTTGAAATTCATCATAAAAAATGAGGCTAGACATGGTAGAAATTCCATTTAATGTATCTGCTCGAGCTGCCATACTAATCGGTAGAGAGAATATAGCCAACTCAAAAGGTGCTATTATTGAGTTGGTTAAAAACTGTTACGACTCGGATAGTCAGTTTTGCATTATATACATAGATAACAGATTATCTATTATGCGCGACAAGATTTCTACTCAGCAAAAAGATAGAATGATATTGGAGGGGATCAATTCTGTGTATTTTAATCGGATATATAAGAGATCGGGGGATCACTATTTATTAGATTCGGAATGTCCATTTCGCTATTTAAATTCGTTCAAAAAGAGAATAAAGACTCTTTGTTCGCTGTATATAATAGATGCCGGAGATGGCATGTCTCGAGATGTCATCCTCAATCATTGGATGACTATAGGTACTGATAATAAATTATTTGATTATCAAACTAAATCTAGTCGTGTTAAATCCGGTGCTAAAGGAATCGGGCGTTTTGCCCTTGATAAGCTTGGTGCTAAATGCACAATGACTACAATACCGGATAAAAATAAAAACAATAATAATTCTGGGAATTTATTGCCTGGAAGTATTTGGAAAGTCGATTGGCGCGACTTCGAGGTGGGGCGTAAGACAATTAATGATGTGACCGCCTCATTGGAAGATATCAATAATTCCAACTTGATCGACTCTACATTAAATCCTTTGCAGGATTTCGATTTAAATGCTTTGTGGAATCGTTTGGGCAAGCTTGAGCATGGTAATAAAGAGGAACTGCCAAATAAAACAGCCTTTGGGAATTTTTCTCATGGTACTGTCTTAAAAATTACAAATCTTCATGATGATTGGAATGCTGAGCTGGTCACCCAAGTTTTTGAAGATTTAGAAATTCTCGTTCCTCCTAAAGACATTGAGAATTTTCGCATTTTCTTATTGTCCTCTTTGGAACCTGATAAGTACGGAGAGATCCTGGGGCCAGACTGTGAAGATTTCGACTACAAGGTAGAGGCAAGAGCTAATTCTGATCAGGAGGTTGAGATAACTATCTTCAGGGAAGAGTATGATGCGGGGAAAATACCCAAAGACTTCTTTAATTTGGAAAGTACTCGAGTAAATATTCCGAATTTCCCTGATAAAAAATGGACTCGGGTCTATAAATTTTCTGAGTTATTAGAAGGTTTCAAGGATGCTGACGATAATCTGCGAAAAATTGGAATGTTTGATTTCAATTTTTATTTCCTGAAACGCACATCGACGAAGAAGGACACGGAAAGATTTTTTTATAAAGAGATATCCGATAAAAGCCGGAAAGAATGGCTGAAACAGTTTGCCGGCATAAAAATCTACAGAGATAATTTTAGGGTGCGGCCCTATGGAGAAGTCAAAGAAGCGGCGTTTGATTGGCTCGGATTAGGACTGAGGCAGTCTTCAAGCCCAGCAGGGGTTGCAAAGGATACCCATGGCTATAAGGTGCGTCCAGAAAATATAGCTGGTGCTATAAAAATTTCGCGGTTGACAAACCTCGAATTCGAAGATAAATCTAGTAGAGACGGTCTGCAAGAAACAAAAACTTTCAAAGTCTTTAAGAACCTTATCATTAGCATAATCGGTAAGTTTGAAGAAGATCGCTCGTCCATCGCTAAAGAGCTGTCCACATACAGCAAAAATAATCCGGGTGAGCAGGCGGGTCTCAACGGTCAGACTGAAAGCTTGGCGAAACAAATTATTCAGCGCGAGCGGGAGAAAAGGAGTCAAAACTCCCGACCTCTTGTGATACCTAATGCAGCTGTGAATACAAGCTCTATTCCACCATCAGGCGATTCTCCTCAGAATGACAGAGATTTAGCTATTCTGGCTATGTACGCGGAGGGGATGGCAGAGGAGAATGAGAAATTACTGGAAGAGCAAAAGCTGCTACGTGGCATGGCTAGTAGTGGTATTGTTGCTGCCTCATTCGGCCATGATCTTAGTAAAACCAAAGATAGTTTAAATACCCGCTTCGAAGAGCTAACTAGTCTTTTTGCGCCGAAAGTTATTCCTTCGGATTTTGAATCTTTTGATGAATTCGACAACCCCTTTGAATTCATGAAGGAAATGAAGAGGGATGATAGAAATATTGCGATGTGGCTGGGATTTTCATTAGGATTTGCCAGAAAAGATAAGCGAAAGCGTAAGCAAATTTTTCTTGAGCAGTTTTTCAAAACTTTGGAAGCAAATTGGCATGAAACTCTATTAGATCGAGGCATTACATTAGTTATTGAATGTCCCGAAGATCTAAAAATGAGAATCTTTGAAATTGACTTTGATAGTATTTTTTTGAATTTGCTTGTTAATACAATCGAAGCATTTAAGCTTTCCAAGCGACAAGGAGCTCGTAGGATATTAATAAAATGCACCGAGACATCTGAAAAAATTAAGGTGGAATATACGGATACCGGCCCAGGTTTGCCTCTTCATCTAGAGGAGCCGGAGATTATTTTTAAGCCAATGTATACTACAAAAAGGGACTCCGTTGGCCAAGAAGTTGGAACAGGTCTGGGAATGTGGATTGTTAAAGTAATTTCCGATGAGTACCAGGCGAATGCTCAGTTGTTGCCGAGAGATCCAAACTCAGGTTTTGGAATTACATTCAATTTTCAACAGAAATATAGAAGTCAGAACTAGCATATGACATACAGTATACTTTTCATCGATGAACAAAGAGAAGCTCATCGAAGTTTTAAGAAAGACTTTTTGGATCGAAATCGAGAACGTTTTTCTGGAGAGTATGTGGTGCCCACTGCTACTTTGGAGGAAATGATGGAGATGATTTATGAGAAGGCGCCTGATATTGTTCTGACAGATTTTTCTCTAAATGACATCAAAGTCGATTTACCGAGTCCTTATACGGTTGAGTATAACGGAGGAGATATAGCTAACGAGCTACTTGCCAGAAGAAAAAATTTCCCTGTATTTATTGCGACGTCTTTAGGTGATGATGCAGCCCGTAGTGGATGCGATGTCAAGCTTATATTCGAAAAATATGGAAGCTTTAAAGAGAGTCAAAGTGAAAATGATTCGCCTCCAGATACTCAGCATTTGACGTTTGCAGACAGAATTTATTACGAAGTCCGCGCATATAAAAAATCAATGGATGACGCGTCGCTTGAGTTCGATGCACTCATTAAAAAACAAAAAAACAACGAGCTGAGTCTTTCCGAAGAAGAGCGTTTGGCTAAATTGGATGATTTTATTGAGTCGGGTCTCGACTCCAGATCGAGGCTGCCGGATGCATTGCGGGATACTACTACCATTAAACGATTGGATAGTTTGATCTCGTTAGCGGAGAAGATTTTGGAGAAAAGTAAAGGAAAGTCATGACTCAGATCCCATTTCGCGAAACCTCTCCAAAAAGGAGTTGTTCTAAAACGTTTGCATCCTACAGAAGCTACAAGACGTATTTGGCCGACGACTTCAACTGCAGGTGTGGATATACAGATAGTCATCATCGATGGTTTGGTGGCATTTCGACATTTCACATTGACCACTTTCAGCCTCACTCAAAGTTTCCCGCATTCAAGACTCAATATTCAAACCTTGTGTACGCATGTTCTTACGTAAATATATTGAAGTCAAATGATGACTCTACAAATTACTTAGATCCTTGTACAACTGATTACAATCAGCATTTTTTTAGAGATCGAAGTGGTCGAATCCAACCAAACTCTGCGAGTCCTCAGGCTCTCTATATGTATAATAAGCTTAAGCTTGGTCTTGTCAGATACCAGGTGATTTGGCTATTGGAAAAATGCAATAAGACGATGGAGGATTTGGCGGCATTGGCGAATACTCTTCCGAATGGTAGTGAAGAGGAGCGGGCAATACATAAACTTTATTTCGAGATAGGGGAGGAGTTCAGGAAGCAATTTTTATTCTTGACTGAGTAATAAATCAGACGCCCGCTCAGGTGTGAATTTCATCAGTCGATCAAACCCGAATATTTCACAAGTTATTTGATTTCTTACATTTTTGCGTGGTCGTTGATTAAGTTATTTCTGAATGGTGACCACGCATTTTTGCGAATGTGCAGGCATCTCAGTGCCTTTGAAGAGCTGCTGGCGGCGTAATTTATTGGTGTTTTTACTAGTGCCTCTTCGGTAATGAATCTGCATGTATCGCCAGCAGTCAATGCTTCGGGGAATTCTTCTCCCTTAGGCATGGTTAATGCCTGGCTAGAGCATTGACCGATATTGTTGTCATAATCAGGTGAGTTGAAAGTCGATGATATGTATTCTGGTGCCTGCATCTCACCTATAAATAATGTGAGGGTGGAATGCTGTACTGAAAAAAATCACTGGCGAGGTGCCTGTCTTGGCTCTCTGTATCACCGCTGCGAGAAGGTCGGCGGTAGCTACCACCGCTGTGGCTTCCAGAATCGGGCGACTATATTGGGTCTAACGCTGCCGCTATCTCATCCCAATACGCAGGACTTAGCGACCAAAATAGCTAAAAATGCAGAACTGAGTGAGCCAAGCATTCAAATATCAACGATACATGCTCGCCCAATTTCTTGTATTGGCCCAATTCCAATTTCAAACCTATTGCAGGCTGCCGCCGACAATAACCATACCTGCCACCCCTAAACCGCCAAAGTCCCCCCATCCACCGGCAACGTCACCCCATTCACATAACTAGCCAACCCCGACACCAAAAACACCGCCGGCCCCGCCAGCTCCTGCGGCACACCAATGCGCCCAGCAGGCGTGCGCTGGATAAAGCCTTGCAGGCGCTGCGGGTTGTTGCGGGTGGCTTCGGTCATGGGGGTGTGGATGACGCCGGGGGCCAGGGCGTTGACGCGAATGCCGTCGCGGCCCAGGTCGAGGGCCAAGGTTTGGGTGGCCATTTTTACGGCGCCTTTGGAGGCGGAGTAGCCCATGGCGTTGCCCTGGGCGATAAAGGCCGCGCCGGAGGCGATGTTGAGGATGCAGCCGCGCGTGGCGCGCAGGGCGGGTAGCCAGGACTGCACCATGTTGTAGAGGCCGAAGACATTGACATCGATGACCTGGCGCAGGTGGCGCGATGCCTGGGGGTGGTCGATGCCTTCGCGGATCAGCAGGCCGGCGTTATTGACGAGCGTGTCCACCGGGCCGATGTCGCTGCCGATGCGTGCGGCCAGTGCCTGGCAGGCCTCCAGATCGGTCACATCCAGCGCAAAGGCCCAGGCGTCGACACCTGCGGCTTTTACCTGGGCCAGGGTGTCGGCGCAGCGCGCAGTGTCCAGGTCGGTCACTATTACGCGGGCGCCGGCCTTGGCAAAGCTGATGGCGATGGCCTGGCCGATGCCGCTGGCCGCGCCGGTGACAAGGGCCAGGCGGCCTTGCAGCAAGCCGGGCGTTTCGGGGAAATGGCTGGGGGCTTGGGGCTGGACAGGGGCTTGCTCGGGTACGGATGTTGAATCGCTCATGCTCATGCTCCTTGTCCAGTTTGGGTTCGGCTTTGGCGCTCGGCCTGGTTGTGGGCCTCCTGCGGTGCCGACTGGCGTGCCTGGCGGGTTTCCAGCCAGGCGTAGAGCTGGCCGATGATGCCCTTGCGGAACAGCATCACGACGACGACAAAGACGAGGCCCTGGATGATCAGCACCCACTCGGCCATGGCGACCAGGTAGTTCTGCATGCTGACGATGATGGCCGCTCCAATGACAGGGCCCAGCAAGGTCTGCAGGCCGCCGACGATGCAGATGAGCAGCGCCTCGCCGGAGGTGGTCCAGTTCACATCGTTGAGCGTGGCCAGCTGGAAGGTGATGACCTTGAGCGCACCGGCCAGGCCCGCGAGCGCGGCCGACAGCACAAAGATCACCAGCTTGTAGCGCAGCACCTGGTAGCCCAGCGACTGGGCGCGTGCTTCGCTGTCGCGGATGGCGCGCAGCACCTGGCCGAAGGGCGAGTAGACGATGCGGTAGATGAGCCAGAAGGCGGCGGCGACCAGGGTGGCGGCAAAGTAGTACAGGGTGGTGTTGTCGGCCAGCGAGATAAAGCCAAACACCTCTGGCCGGGGCACGTTCTGGATGCCGTCCTCACCGCCGGTAAAGGGCAGGCGCAGCGCAAAGAAGTAGATGACCTGGGAGAAGGCCAGGGTGATCATCGAGAAGTAGATGCCATGGCGGCGGATGGCCAGCAGCCCGGTGACAACGGCCACGGCCATGGCGCAGAGCATGGCCAGCACGATGGCGGCCGAGCCGTCCCAACCCCAGACCTTGATGGCATGGGCGGCCGCATAACCGGCCGTGCCAAAAAACATCGCATGGCCAAAGGACAGCAGGCCGGCGTAGCCCATCAGCAGGTTGACCGATGCGGCCAGCAGCGCGTAGCACATCAGCTTGATCAGAAAGACCGGGTAGGCCACCAGTGGCGCCAGCAGCAGGGCCACCAGCGCCAGCACCAGCAAGAGGGTGTTGGTGCGTTGTGAGAAGAAATGCATGTTCAATCCTTGGGAAAGACAAGAGCTTGGGTGGAGACCCAGGGGGCAGGGCGGTGCGGGCGCATCAGTGCGCTCTGCCAAACAGGCCGTTGGGGCGCACGGCCAGCACGATGATCATCACGATGAAGATGACCACGCCGGCGCCCTCGGGGTAGATGACGCGGGTCAGGCCCTCGATGGCGCCCAGCGCAAAGCCGGTGATGATCGATCCCATGATCGAGCCCATGCCGCCGATGACCACCACGGCAAAGACGATGATCATCAGGTTCGAGCCCATCAGCGGGCTGACCTGGTAGATGGGCGCGGCCATTACGCCACTGAAGCCGGCCAGGCCCACGCCCAGCGCATAGGTCAGGGTCAGCATGCGCGGCACGTTGATGCCGAAGGTGCGCACCAGGGGCGTGTTCTCGTTGGCGGCGCGCAGGTAGGCGCCCAGCTTGGTTTTTTCGATGAAGTACCAGGTCACCAGGCAGACGGCCAGGCCCGCCAGAATCACCCAGACGCGGTACATCGGCAAAAAGCTCAGGCCCACATCGATGCCGCCTTGCAGCGGGTTGGGGTAGGGCTGGCCGCTGACGCCAAACCACAGCCGGAAGGCGCCCTCCATCAGGATGGAGATGCCGAAGGTGAGCAGCAGCGCGTAGACATGGTCTACCGCGTACAGGTGGCGCAGCATGGTGCGCTCCAGCAGGATGCCGAAGGCCGCCACCACCAGCGGCGCTAGGATCAACGCCCACCAGTAGCTCAGCCCCAGGTAGTGCAGCAGGCCCCAGGCCACGAAGGCGCCCAGCATGTACTGCGCGCCGTGGGCAAAGTTCACCACATGCAGCAGGCCGAAGATGATCGACAGGCCCAGGCTCATCAGCGCGTAGAACGAGCCATTGATGAGGCCCACCACGAGCTGGCCGATCAGCGCGGCTGTCGGGATTCCGAAAAGAGTATCCATAGTGTTGTCTCCGCCTGTCACAGTCCCAGCAGCGCTTCGATCTCGTCGCGCCGCGTTTCCAACTCGGCGCGGTGGAAGTGGCTGGCCACGCGCCCTTCCTCGATCACGTAGAAGCGGTCAGCCACCGATGCGGCAAAGCGGAAGTTCTGCTCCACCATCAGCACCGTGTAGCCGCGCGCGCGGATCATCTCCAGCGTCTGGCCGATCTTCTGCACGATGACCGGTGCCAGTCCTTCGGTGGCCTCATCGAGCAGCAGCAGGCGCGCGCCGGTGCGCAGAATGCGGGCAATGGCCAGCATTTGCTGCTCACCACCCGACAGGCGCGTGCCCGGGCTCTTGCGGCGCGCATGCAGGTTGGGGAAGACCTGGTAGATGTCCTCCACCGTCAGCCCGCCGGGGTGCAGCACGGGCGGCAGCATCAGGTTTTCTTCGGTGCTGAGGCTGGCAAAAATGCCGCGCTCCTCGGGGCAATAGGCCACACCCAGGTGGGCAATGGCCTCGGGCGGCAGGCCTTCGGTGGGCTGGCCCTGGATGCTGATCTGGCCTTCGCGCTTTTTGAGCAGGCCCATGATGGCGCGCAAGGTCGTCGTTTTGCCGGCGCCATTGCGGCCCAGCAGGCAGACGACCTCGCCTTCGCCCACATGCAGGTCGATGCCGTCGAGCGCCAGGGTTTCGCCATACCAGGCGCGCAGGTTCTGCACCTGCAGCATCTGGCGCAGCGCGGTGTTGTTGTCGCCGTTGTTGGCGTTGTTGTTCTCAGGCATGGGCGGCCCCTCCGACATAGGCTTCAATGACCCTGGGGTCGCGCGATACCTCGTCATAGCTGCCTTCGGCCAGCACCTGGCCGGCCTGCAGCACGGTGACGGTCTCGCACAGATGCGATATCACCTTCATGTTGTGCTCCACCATCAGCACGGTGCGCCCCTGCGCCACCTTGCCGATCAGTTCCACCACCGGCCAGATGTCCTCATGGCCCAGGCCCGCCATGGGCTCGTCCAGCAAAATCATCTCGGGCTCCATTGCGATCGTGGTGACCAGCTCCAGCACGCGCTTGCGGCCATAGGGCAGGTCGCAGGCCTTGACGTTTTTCCAGCGCGTCAGGCCCACGCTGTCCAGCAGGTCCATCGCACGCTCGTCCAGCGCGCTCAGCACCTTGACCGAGCGCCAGAACGTGAACGTGCCGCCGGTCTTGCGCTGCAGCGCAATGCGCACGTTCTCCAGCACCGTCATGTGGCTGAAGACGGCCGCAATCTGGAACGAGCGCACGAGGCCCAGGGCCGACACGCTGGCCGGATCGCTGCGCGAAATATCACGCCCGTTGAACAGCACCTGGCCCGAGCTGGGGCGCAAGAAGGTGGTCAGCAGGTTGAAGCAGGTGGTCTTGCCGGCACCATTGGGGCCGATCAGCGCATGCACCGAGTGGCGCTGGACTTTCAGGTTCACGTCCTTGACGGCATAGAAACCGCTGAACTGGCGGCAGAGCTGGCGCGCTTCCAGGATGGGGGCATCCGCCTCGGGGGGAGCAGTCATGGCGGCGCCTCCGATCAGATGAAGGACTGGGTGGCGCCGCCGTCGACCAGCATCGATTCGCCGGTGACAAAGCGGCTGTCGTCCGACGCGAAAAAGCAGGCGGCGCGGGCAATGTCCTGCACCGTGCCGAGGCGCCCCATCGGCGTCTTGGCGATGCGCAGCCGCACTTTTTCTGCATCGACATTGATGCCCACGCCTTCGGTCGGGATGGAGCCGGGGCAGACCGAGTTGATGCGGATGCCGCGTGGCCCGAGCTCCGCCGCTGCTGCGCGCGACAGGCCCAGCGCTCCGGCCTTGACGCCGCAGTACACCATGCCCTGGGGCATGCCGATAAAGGCCGCCGCCGAGGCGATGTTGACGATGCTGCCGCCGTCGTCCATGGCTTCGGCTGCTGTCTGGATGCCCCAGACGATGGAGTTGAAGCCGGTGCCCACCATGCGCTGCAGCGCTTCGGGCGTGATGTCGGCAATCGGGCCGTAGCGCACCCAGATGGCGTTGTTGACCAGAATGTCGAAGCGGCCGTAGCGCTGCTTCAGATCGGCAATCGCGCTGCTGAAGCTCTCGCGGTCAGCCACATTGCCGCCATAGGCATGGGCGCGGCCGCCCTGGGCCACGATGGCTGCGGCCACCTCAGCCGCCTTGTCCTCGGCGCGGTCCAGAATGCCGATGCTGCCGCCCTCGTCCGCGATGGCCTGCACGATGGCGCGGCCGATACCTTGTGCGCCGCCGGTCACGAGTGCGACCTTGCCTGCAAAGCGTTGTGTCATGGTGTTTGTCTCCTGGTCAAATTAAAAATAAGGTCCGCCACGTCTCAGCGTGGGCTGTTGGTATCGTCAAAACGCGCTTCTTCCAGCCCCGTTGCGGCCAGGCCGTCGATGACGAAGACGGCCCCCGCATCCGGGTGGCTGGAGCGCAGCAGGTTGCCGCTGTTGCTGATCGAGGTGAGGTAGATGGTTTGCAGCGCCGGGCCGCCAAAGGCGGGGCAGGTGACGTAGGCATCGGCGGGAAAATCCACCGTACCGGCCAGCTCGCCACTGGGCGTAAAGCGGGCCAACTGGCCGCTCAGCACCATGGCCACCCAGAGATAGCCCTGGGCATCGACGGTGGCGCCATCGGGCGCCAGGCCCAGCGCGGCGGTGTCGATAAAGGCCTCGCGGGCACCGCAGGCGCCGGTGGCCGGGTCATAGGCATAGCGCCAGATCTGGCGCGCCGGGCTATCGGCAAAGTACAGCCAGCGGCCGTTGGGGCTAAAGCAGGTGGCGTTGGCGACCTGAAAGCCCTGGTCCAGCTCGCGCAGGCGGCCATCACCGCTCAGCTGGTAGAGCTTGCCGGTGGGTGACTGCGGCGTCATGCTCATCGAGCCGACCACAAAGCGGCCACCCCGGTCGCAGCGTCCGTCGTTCAGGCGCATGCGCTCGCCCTGGTGTTGCACCTGTACGCCCATGGGCGTGGTCTGGCCGTTGTCCGGGTCCAGAAAATGGAAGTCATCTTCCAGCGCGAGCAGCAAGCGCCCGCTGCGGCACAGCGCGATCGAGCCGATATGGGCATGCAGCGCCCACTGCTGCTGCCGGCCGTCTGCCGGCCAGTAGCGGTGTACCCACTGGGCGCGGCCATCGATCCAGTACAGCGATTGCGTGGCCACATCCCACAGCGGGCATTCGCCCAGCAGATCGCGCTGGGGCAGCAGTGGATGGATGCGCGCGGCCGCTGCCTGCGCGGTGAGGGCGTTCATGTCTTGTCTCCTGGTGCGGTCAGCCAAGGCGGTGCCTTGGCTGCTGCGGGTGCGCCGGCCTCTCTAGGGGGCCGTGCGCGTAGCGAGCGGGTGTTGGTCTTAGTTGGCGACGGGTGCCGAAAGGGTGGCTGTGGGCAGCTGGTAGCCTTTGAACTGCTCGCGCAGCCGGGTCTTGAGCAGCTTGCCGGTCGCGGTGTGGGGCAGCTCGTCGACAAACTCGACTGCATCGGGCAGCCACCAGCGCGCCAGCCGGTCCTTCATAAAGTCCAGCACTTCCTGGCCGCTGACATCGCTGCCGGGCTTGCGCACGATGACCAGCAGCGGGCGTTCCTGCCAGCGCTCGTGGTGCACGCCGATGACGGCCGCTTCCTTGACAGCGGGATGGGCCAGTGCCAGGTTCTCGATGTCGATCGACGAGATCCACTCGCCGCCGGACTTGATGACATCCTTGGCGCGGTCGGTGATCTGTACAAAGCCTTCGTCATCGATACGGGCCACATCGCCGGTGCTGAACCAGCCTTGCGCATCCAGTGCCGAGCCGGCCTCTTGCCCGTAATACGCAGAGATGACCCAGGGGCCGCGCACGCGCAGCTCGCCAGGGGCTGGGTCGCCGGGCGGCAGCTGCTGGCCCTCGTCATTGAAGATGGCCACATCCACGCCATACATGGGCCGGCCCTGGCGGGCACGTACATCGATGCGCTCATCGCGGGCCAGAGCCTCATGCTGGGGCAGCAGGGTGCTGACGGTGGCAACCGGGCTGGTCTCGGTCATGCCCCAGGCCTGGTTGGCGGTGACACCCAGCAGGCTGTCGAACTGGTCGATCATTGCGCGCGGTGCGGCCGAGCCGCCCATCATGATGCGTTCGAGCTTCAAGGCATCCTTGTCGGCAGCTGGCAGGCTCTCGACATACTGCAAAAAGCCCATCCAGACGGTGGGAACGCCCAGCGAGAAAGTGCAGCCCTCGTCGCGCATCAGCTGGTAGAGCGCCTTACCACTCAAGTCCGGCCCGGGCAGCACCAGCTTGGCGCCGCACATGGCGCTGGCATAGGGCAGGCCCCAGGCGTTGACATGGAACATCGGCACGGTCAGCAGCACGCAATCGCGGGCGCGCAAGGCCAGCCCATCGGCCGCGCAGACCACCCAGGAATGCAGCACGGTAGAGCGGTGGCTGTAGAGCACGCCCTTGGGGTTGCCGGTGGTGCCCGAGGTGTAGCACAGCGATGAGGCGCTGTCTTCGGCGAGTTCGGGCCAGTCAAAATCGCCCGCGTCCTCGGCCACCAGGTCCTCGTAGCACAGCAGGGGAGCGGGCAGGTCCATCGCCGGCATCTGCTCTGGCTTGCACAGTGCCACATAGGCCTTCACCGTTTTGAGGCTGGGCGCCAGCTCGGCCACCAGGCCGGCAAAGCTCAGATCGAAGAACACATAATCATCGGCCGCGTGGTTGATGATGTAGCGGATCTGGTCGGCAAACAGGCGCGGGTTGACGGTGTGCAGCACCGCGCCGGCGCCCGATACGGCGTAGTACAGCTCCAGATGGCGGTGCGTGTTCCAGGCCAGCGTAGCCATGCGTGCACCACTGGCCATGCCCTGGCGCAGCAGGGCGGCGGCCAGGCGCCGCGAGCGCTGGGACACGGTCAGCCAGTTCGAGCGCGTGAGCTCCCCGTCCGGGGTGCGGGAGACAACTTCCACCTGGGGATGAAAGCGTGCTGCATGTTCCAGCAAGCCGGAAATCCGCAGCGCGCGCTGCTGCATTAGCCCTTGCATGTTGCTCCTTGTTTTGTTTTATATACCTGTCGGCAGGTAAAAAGTTTAGCAGCCGCAGCAGCGTCGCAAGCCCGGGATTACCCTGGACTTGTCCCCTCCAAAACGCTTGCGGGGAAACCCTGTTGTTTACCGGTCGGCAAGTAGGCATGATGCAGCGAGAACAAGGTGGAGGCGAGCTGCCATCCCCTATCGAGCCGGTGCCCCGCTGCGGTGTGGCGGGGCGGCCGGCACCAGCCAGCAGGAGACAAAGAGCAATGGACAATCACACAATCCACCAGGTGGATGCGGTCATCGTGGGCGCCGGTTTTGGCGGTCTGTGCGCAGTGCACAAGTTCCGGGAGATGGGGCTGAAGATCCAGGCCTTTGAGGCCGGTGGCGATGTGGGCGGCGTCTGGTACTGGAACCGCTACCCCGGCGCGCGGGTCGATCTGCCCAGCATCGACTACAGCTTCTCCTTCTCGCCCGAGATCGAGCAGGAATGGACCTGGTCCGAGCAGTTTGCCGCGCAGCCCGAGCTGATGCGCTACTTCAACTTTGTCGCCGAGCGGCTGGACCTGCGCAAGCACTACCAGTTCAACACCCGTGTGGACAGCGCCCGCTGGGACGAGGCGCGCCAGCTGTGGGTGGTGCGCACCAACCGGGGCGAATGCTATGAGGCGCGCTATTGCATCATGGCGACCGGCCCGCTGTCGGTGCCCAAGGAGCCCGAGATTGAAGGCATTGCGCGCTTTGGCGGCCAGATCCTGCGTGCGGCGCGCTGGCCGCATGAGCCGGTGGATTTCAGCGGCAAGCGGGTGGGCGTGATCGGCACCGGATCGACCGGCATCCAGATCGTGCAGGAAGTGGGCAAGCAGGCGTGTGAGCTGTTCGTCTTCCAGCGCACGCCCAGCTTTACGATGCCGATGCGCAATGTGCCGCTGGAGCCTCAGTACGTCGCCGAGGTCAAGCGCCACTATGCCGGCATCCGCGAGCTGGCACGCAACAGCAATGTGGGTGGCGTGCGGCCGCAATCGAGCCGCCCGTTTTTCAGCGTGACCCCGGCGCAGCGCCAGGCGCTGCTGGAAGATGCCTGGCTGCAAGGCGGCCTGGCGATGCTGGGTACCTTTGCCGATCTGATGCAAAACGAGCAGGCCAACGAGGAAGTGGCCGAGTTTGTGCGCGGCAAGATTGGCGAGGCGGTAGACGACCCAGCCACTGCCGAGGCCTTGAAGCCGCGCGGCTACCCCATCTTTGCCCGCCGCCCGTGCCTGGACACCGGCTACTACGAAACCTACAACCAGCCCCATGTGCATCTGCGCGACTGCATCACCGACCCCATCGTGTCCATCACCGAGAAGGGCCTGCGCACGCAGTCGGGCGAGGTGGAGCTGGATGTGCTGATCTTTGCCACCGGCTACGACGGCCTGACCGGCGCGCTGCTGGCCTTTGAGGTGGAAGGGCGCGATGGCCTGACGGTGCAGCAGAAGTGGAAGGAGGGTGCGACCTCCTGCCTGGGCATCATGATGCATGGCTTCCCCAACCTGTTCATGACCACCGGGCCCAATGGCCCCTCGGCCCTGGCCAATGTGGTGCGCACCAGCGAGAACGATGTGGACTGGACGGCGGCTGCCATCCGCCACATGCAGGCCCAAGGCTTTAGCAGTATCGAGCCCAGCGCGCAAGAGGAGCGGGCCTGGATGGACCTGGTCCATTCGCTGGCGCCGCGCACCTTGCTGTCCAAGGCCAAGACCTGGTATGTGGGCGCCAATGTGCAAGGCAAGGCACCGGGCCTGACCATGTTTACCGGCGGCTTCCAGAAGTACCGCGAGCACTGCAACGCTGCCATCCAGAAGGGCTTCAGCGGCTACCACTTTGCGCAAAAGCGCGACCGCGAGCGCACGGCAGACGCCAGCGCAACAGTGGAAAACGCCACGCACTGATAACCTGGGTTTTCAAGTCCCTGACAGGCCATGCGGCCCCCGGGGGCTGTGCCTGCCTGCGCCCTGCAGCGGGGCATTTTTATCTTCCACCAAGAGCTGCCAGCCATGAGCAACGTCACCTTTCACAGCGCAGACGGGATAGGCCGTATCTGCATCTCCCACCCGCCGCTGAACCTGTTCTCGCACAGCCTGCTGACGGGGCTGAGCGCCGCGCTGGCGCAGTTTGAGGCCTATGCCTCGCTGCCGCTGCTGCTGATCCATTGCGAAGGCCCGTCCTTTGTTGCGGGCGCGGACATTGCCGAGTTCAACAACCCGGCGTTTTCTGCCGAGGCCATCAATGCGCTGCTCAACCGCATCGAGGCACAGACGCGCCCTGTTGTGGTGGCCCTGCATGGCACGGTGCTGGGC
>NZ_KE148646.1:0-234 GCF_000410635.1 Comamonas sp. B-9 | reverse complement strand
GCCCCCCCCTGCCACTACCGCGTGGCCCAAAAGGGAACCAAGCTGGGCCTGCCCGAGGTGAAGCTGGGCATTCTGCCCGGCGCAGGCGGCACCCAGCGCCTGCCACGCCTGGTGGGCGCAGCGCTGGCGCTGGACGTGATGCTGAGCGGCCGGCCGGTGCCCGCGCAAGAGGCGCTGGCCAGCGGCATTGTGGATGCGGTGGAAGAGGGTGACCCGCAGGCATTGGGCCTGGCC
>NZ_APCR01000457.1:0-1150 GCF_000410635.1 Comamonas sp. B-9 | reverse complement strand
GGCAAGGCCGCTTTGCCTGGATCGGGCGCGATATGGCTTGCAGTGATCTGCTGGTCTTTGCCTCGACGGGCAATGGCGACACCGTCTGGGTGCTTGCGCCGGCTAACTGGCAGGCGATCGAAGCGGCGCGTGCGGCCGCGCAGGCGGATGCGGCTACGGGCAATGCGGCGAAGGAGAAGACGGCAGCAGTTCCTTCATCTGCACCCGATCCTGACCCGAACTGGATCTTGCTGGGCAAGATAGACCGCCTGGACCGCAAGCAGCGCTACCATTGGTCAAAGGTGCTGGGCCAGGAGCGCATCACCGGCATCGATGATGGTGTGGGCCGCCACTACCAGCTGCACTACCAGCAAATCCTGCCCGCGCAGGATGCCCAGCATTACAGCCACGCCGATGGCCACTTCTTCTGGCAAGCCGACAGCGGCGTGCGCCTGACCAGCATCCGCCTCGCACGCGACCCCGCCGCCACCGATCAAACGGAACCCATCACCCTGGTGCACTACAGCTACAGCGCCCAGGGTGACTTGCTTGAGGTGCAAGACCGCCACGGCCACACCCCCCGCCGCTTTGCCTGGCGCAACCATTTGATGGTCTTCCACCAAAAGCGCAGCGGCCCCGAGCACCACTACGCCTACGACCGCTATGAACCGGGCGGCCAGGCCATTGCCCAGCGTAACCAGGAGGGCCTGGACTACCAGTTTGCCTACCAGGTGCTCCCCGAAGCCAACGGCCAGCCGCGCAGGGCCTGCGTGGTCACCGATAGCCTGGGCCGCGTAGACAGCTACATCTTCCAAGGCGAGGCGGGCCTGGCGCGGCTCGTAGAGCACCAAAGAGCGGATGGCAGTACGGTGCAGCGCAGCTACAACCAGTTTGGCCACCTGACCAGTGTCACCGACCCGCTGGGCCGCAGAGTCAGCATGCAGGTGAGCCCCCTGGGCCAGCTCCTGTCCAGCCAGGGCCCGGGCGGGGCGCGCAGCAGCCAGCGCTTTGATGACGCCACTGCCCGCCTGCAAAGCAGCACCGACGCTGCGGGCCGCACCACCCGCTACGCCTACGACCACTACGGCCGCATGACGCAGGTGACCATGGCCGATGGCAGCACCGAGCACTACCACTACCCGGCCATCACAGATGCGAGCGGCGCCCAGGC
>NZ_APCR01000458.1:0-11746 GCF_000410635.1 Comamonas sp. B-9 | reverse complement strand
CTGAGGCCTGGAGCCGCGCCCCCATCCGTGCCACCCGCCCTCTGCATGCAGGTGACAGCGCCGTACCCTATGAGCGCCCGCCCTTTGCCCCGCTACCGCATGAGGATCCGGATCTGCTGCTGGCCGCCGCCCGCTATGCCGCCAGCGCCGGCTACAGCCGCGCCGCGCAAGACAGCTATGCGGCCGCCAGCCATGCACGCGCGCTGGCAAGTGCCGCTGCGCTGGCACGCGAAATCATCCCCGTGGCAGGCATCACGCAAGACGCCTTTCCGCGCGTCTTGCGCCAGCGCCAGTTGGACCGCATGCCGGTGGTCGCGCAGACCGATGCCGACATGGCCGACGAGGCGCGCCGCGACCATGCCGTCAGCACCGTCGCCATCTCGCCCAAGGCTGATGCAGCGGCACTGGTGCTGTTGGTCAGCAAAGCCGCCTGCCGGCGCTGGGGCCTGTACCCTGCCGCGCAATGGCTTGGCCACCAGTCGCTGGGCGGCTCGCCTGCGATGCCGCTGGTGCTGGCCTTTGAGGCTGCCTGGGCCTTGCTGCAGCGAGAGGAACTGGGCTGGTCCCAGCTGGCCGCCATCGAGCTGCACGATGCCTTTGCGGTGCAGGGCCTGCAATGGCAGGCGCTGCTGCAAGGCCAGGGTGCGGATGCCAGCCTGCTCAACCGCCATGGCGGCGGCATCGCGCGCGGCCACCCGATTGGGGCATCGGCTGCGGTGGCTCTGGTCCGCGTGCTGGCTGATCTGGAACAGGCGAAAACGGGCACATCCGCAGCCCTGGGGCTGGTGGCGGTAGCCGGTGCCGGCGGCCTGGGCAGCGCGGCGCTGGTGCGTCAGACGGCGCTGCTATATTGACGGGATGCTCAGCACCTTAGCCATTGCCAACTACCGCTCCTTGCGCCAGCTGCTGGTGCCGCTGGGGCAGCTCACCGTCATTACCGGGCCCAATGGCAGCGGCAAAAGCAGCGTCTACAAGGCCCTGCGCCTGCTGGCCGATATCGCCCATGGCGGCGTGGTGCGCTCCTTGGTGCGGGAAGGCGGGTTGGCATCCACCCTCTGGGCCGGGCCCGAAGAAATCACGGCGCGCATGCGCCGCGGCGAAGTACCGGTGCAAGGGACGGTTCGGCGCAAACCGCTGCAGCTGCAACTGGGCTTTGCCTCCGATGAGGACGGCTTTGGCTATGCCATTGACATTGGCATGCCGGTCCCCAACCAGGCTCTGCAGGCCTTTGCACACGACCCCGAAATCAAGCACGAGGCGCTTTGGGCCGGCCCAACCTGGCGCCCCAGCGCCACGTTGGTGGAGCGCCAGGCTGCCCAGCTGCGCCTGCGCGGTGATGGCCGTGGCGCGGACTGGCAGCCGGTCGAGCGCCCTATCCCGCGCTGGGCCAGCATGCTGACCGAGTTTGTTGACCCCGTTGCCGCGCCCGAGATGCTGACCGTGCGCGAGCAGCTGCGCTCCTGGCGCTTTTACGACCATTTCCGCAGCGATGTGGATGCCCCTGCGCGCCAGCCGCAGCTGGGCACCTACACGCCGGTACTCAGCAACGATGGCGCCGATCTGGCAGCGGCCTGGGAAACCATCCATGCCATTGGCGACCACGAGGCGCTGATGGCAGCGGTGGACGATGCCTTTGCCGGCGCCACCATCTCGGTACACCAGGATCGCAGCCGCCTGGAGCTGCTGATGCACCAGCCCGGCCTGCTGCGGCCCTTGCATACCAATGAGCTGTCTGACGGCACCTTGCGTTATCTGCTGTGGATTGCCGCGCTGCTAACGCCACGCCCACCGCAGATGCTGGTGCTCAACGAGCCCGAAACCAGCCTGCACCCCGATCTGCTGCCCGCGCTGGGCCGGCTGATCGCAGTGGCTGCGCGCCAGACCCAGGTGATCGTCGTCACCCACGCCAACCGCCTGCTGGCCGCGTTGGAAGACGCCGCCGCGGAGCTGGACTACCAAGCCATCCATTTGGAAAAGAATCTGGGCGAGACCCATATCGCCAATATCCCAGCGAGCGAGCTGCCGCGCTGGCAATGGCATGAGCGCTGATGCTCAATCGAGGCGCTTGAAGTACGCGTCCATCTCGGCGCGGGCCGTCAAGGTCTGGTTCACCGCCGCACCCACATCTTCATAGCCCAAGGCCATGCCGCAGACCACGGTTTGCGTGGCGGGCAGCGCCAGCGCATCGCGGATCAGGCAAGGGTACGAGGCCATGGCGCCAATGGCACAGGTCGCCAAACCGCGTGACTGCGCCGCCAGCATCAGTCCGTAGATGGCCATGCCCAGGTCCATATAGCCGCCCGGCCCAAAGCCACTGTCGATGGTGATGATGAGGGCCACGGGGGCATCAAAAAAGCGAAAGTTGCGCCCAAACTGCGCGCCCCGCCCGGCTGCATCGCCCCGCTCCACGCCCAAGGCGCCATACAAGGCCTGGGCCGCTGCTATCTGGCGTTTGCGCAGCGACAGCGGCAGAGGGTTGGGGAAATAGCCATAGTCCTCGGCCTCTTGCTCGCCCGCCGCATAGGCCTGCTGCAGGCGGCTAGAGAGCTGGTCGCGCCGCGCGCCGCACACCTGCCAGAAGTAGCCGGGCTGCAAATTGGCGCCACTGGGCGCACGCCGTGCCTCCTGCAGGCAATCGTGCAGCAGTGCATCGGCGACAGGCTGCGAGCTAAAACCACGCACCGAACGGCGCAGCTGCGCGCTGTTGGCTGCTGGGGCGGCCGTGCTGATAAGGTAAGGAGAAAGAGGCTTGTTCATGGCAGTGGCCGCCATTGTAGTGAATGGGCGCTTATATTTGCCATCCAGCCGCCTCGG
This sequence comes from Comamonas sp. B-9, assembly GCF_000410635.1. Lineage (NCBI taxonomy): Bacteria > Pseudomonadati > Pseudomonadota > Betaproteobacteria > Burkholderiales > Comamonadaceae > Comamonas > Comamonas sp. B-9. The sequence continues at coordinate 8,932 of NZ_APCR01000458.1, read as the reverse complement.
GCCGCGCGGGCAGCGCCATGCGGGCAGCGCCGCGCAGGCAGCGCCGACTTGCAGCACAATCCATCCACTTCTCCGCCGTGGCGGAGCGTTCTCCCTCGCCCTCTGCTATGTCGACCTCATCTCCCTCTTCTGACGCGCCGCAAGATGCCCCCAGTGGCAATATGCTGCTCTGGATCCTGTTGGCGCTGGCCCTAGGATTTGCCGTCTGGCAGCCGCGCAGCCCGCAGGCGACCATGGCGCTGGTCGATTGGCAGACCATTGGTGCCTTGGCCGGCCTGCTGGCGATCACCCAGGCGGTCGAGCGCAGCGGCATGCTGCAGGCCACGGCGCAGCGGCTGCTGACGCGGGTGTCGACCTTGCGCGGCCTGGCACTGCTGCTGACGGCCACGGCGGCGCTGCTGTCGGCCCTGGTGACCAACGATGTCAGCCTGTTTCTGCTGGTACCGCTGACGGCCGTGCTGGCCGCGCAGGCCCATTTGCCGTTGGCGCGGCTGGTGGTGCTGCAGGCCTTGGCGGTGAATGCCGGCTCTGCCCTCACCCCCATCGGCAACCCGCAAAACCTCTACCTCTGGCACCGCTCTGGCGAGAGCTTTCTGGGCTTTATGGCGATGATGGGCCCGACCGTCGCCATCATGCAGGCCTGGCTGCTGGTGGCAGTTTGGTGGCTGGTGCCGCGCACCGCCATCACGCTCAAGCCGGCTACTGCAGCCGTTGCCGTGCAGCCGCGTCTGCTGAGCATCGCGGTGCTGCTGTTTGTGGCCTTTGTCATCGCACTGGAGCGCCACTGGACCCTGGCCGGCCTGGGCCTGGTGTTTGGCGTGTTTGCACTGGCAGCGCCCCGGGTGCTGCGCGGCGTGGACTGGGCCTTGCTGGCCACCATTGCGCTGATGTTTGTGGTGCTGCGCCAGGTGGCTGACTTGCCTGCGATGCAAGCGCTGCTGCTGCAGTGGCCGATTGCCGAGGGCTGGCGCGCCTACCTGGCCGCTATTGTGGCGTCACAGGTCATCAGCAATGTGCCTGCCACCATCTTGCTCGACGGCAGCGTGCGCGACCTGCCAGCCTTGGCCGCTGGCGTGAGTGTCGGCGGCTTTGGCTGCGTGCTGGGCTCGCTCGCCAACCTGATCGCACTGCGCCTGGCCCGGCTGCCCAATGGGCTGTGGGAGTTTCACCGCATCAGCATTCCGTTCTTGCTGGTGTGCGCGGCCTCGGCGGCATTGTTGCACTTGGGGTGAAGTGGCACATGCGATGGCGCCATATTTTGCCAAAGCAGTTGAAGCCAAACCTCAGCGAAGCTGCCACGCCCGGCTAAATCCTCGCGGGGCTTTCCCCAGTCTCGCGGATCAATGTCTCAGCAGGAATGCCAAGGCCTCGATGCAGGCTACGAATCATGGTCAAAGAGAGCGGGCGCTTGTGCGCTAGCACCTCATAGACCCGATTGGTCTGCCCGATCATCGGCACAAGATCCTTCACTGACAGTCCTTGTTGATCCATTCGAAACTTAATGGCCTCAATAGGGTCCGGTGGGTCTATGGGATAGTGCTTCCGCTCATAGGCCTCAATCAGCGTAACAAGCGCGTCAAACGCTGCCCCTTCTTCGCTGTCTGGATCTGGCTCAGTTGGTGCATCAAAGAATGCCTCAGCCGCTTTCAAAGCGGCTTGGTAGTCAGCCTCTGTGCGAATCGGTTTGAGTTGGAATTTCATGCTTTATGCTCCACAGTTTCGACGTCAGCCTGGTCGTATTCCTCATGGGTGCCAACGAACTTGATGAACATGACCCCAGCTTTGTAAACCACCGCAACGACGATGCGATAGTCATTGCCCTTGATGTTGAACACAACACGGTTGTTTCCAACAAAGCTTGCATTGCGGTACTGAGCCTTGATCTCAGCCGGTGTTTTCCATTCCGCACTGGAAACCTCTTGGTACCAACCCTGCAAAGGAGCCATCGCGAGTGGATGCTTCTCCCAGAATGTGCGCAACGTGGACAGGGCAATGATTCGCATAGGGTGAATTTTAGTCCTGAATTGGGACTGATACAAGTGACTGTGTAGTTTGGCTCTGCTGAGAAGCCAAAATAATGCCAAGGAGGTTTTCCTCAAGTACGCCGCAGCTGGACCAAGGCAGATCTGACCACCAGCATGCAGCAAAATGGAGCCTAGCAAGAATTCCGAAGGTGCGAAGGACTGGTAGCTATGTTGGTCGCTAGCGCTTTTCTGGCGGCCAAACGCCTCCACACATCATTGATTAATAGAAAGATATTTTTATGCGCATAGCCACCTGGAACGTCAACTCCCTCTCCGTCCGTCTGCCACAGGTGCTGGAATGGCTGGCGGCCAACCCGGTCGATGTGCTGGGTCTGCAGGAGCTCAAGCTGACCGATGACAAGTTTCCGCATGAGGCTTTGGCCGAGGCCGGCTACCAGGCAGTGGCCTTTGGCCAGAAGACTTACAACGGCGTGGCGCTGCTCAGCCGGGGCGAGCTCAAGGATGTGGTGCGCGCCAACCCGCAGTTTGCCGATGAGCAATCGCGCATCATTGCCGGTACGGTGGCCAGCCCGGCTGGCGATATCCGCGTGATCAACTGCTATTTCGTCAACGGCCAGGAGCCGGGCTCGGACAAGTTTGCCTACAAGCTGCGCTGGCTCAGCGGGCTGGAGGCCTATGTGAAGGCCGAGATGGCCTTGCACCCGCGCCTGGTGCTGGTGGGCGATTTCAATGTGGCGCCGGAAGACCGCGACAGCTACGACCCCGATGGCCTGCGCGACACCATCCACCACACCAAGGAAGAGCGCGATGCTTTCCAGAGCCTGCTCGCGCTGGGCCTGACCGATGCCTACCGGCTGTTCGAGCAGCCCGAAAAAAGCTACAGCTGGTGGGACTACCGCATGCTGGGCTTTCAGAAAAACCGGGGCCTGCGCATTGACCATATCCTGGTGAGCGATGCACTCAAGGGTGCGGTGAGCGCCTGCACGATTGACCGCGCACCGCGCAAGAACAAGCAGCCCAGCGACCATGCACCGGTGGTGGTGACCTTGGGTTGATCTGACCTTCGGCCAATGCAAAAACGGGCCGCAGCCCGTTTTTTTGTTGTCTGTACCGCGCTGAGCGCAGCCCTCAATCAAGCCTTGGGATCCGTCTCCGGCAGCGCATGCATCGCCAGCGCGGCCTCGGCATCGAGCTTGCGGCCCAGGGCTTCGGCGTCTTCTTCGGACAGCAACTCTCCCTCCCACTTCGCGACCACAGCAGAGGCCAGCGAGTTGCCCACCGCATTGGTCGCGGAGCGCCCCATGTCCAGGAAGGTGTCGATGCCCAGGATCAGCAGCAGACCTGCTTCAGGGATGTTGAAGTGGCTCAAGGTGGCGGCAATCACCACCAGCGAGGCGCGCGGCACGCCGGCAATGCCCTTGGAGGTGAGCATCAGCACCAGCAGCATGGTGATCTGCGTGCCCAAGGACAGCTCAATGCCATAGGCCTGTGCGATGAACAGGGTCGCAAAGGTGCAGTACATCATCGAGCCATCGAGGTTGAAGGAGTAACCCATCGGCATCACAAAGCTCGAGATCTTGCGCTTGACGCCAAAGCGGTCCAGCGCGTCGAGGATCTTGGGGTAGGCAGCTTCGGAGCTGGCGGTGGCAAAGGACACCATGAAGGCCTCCTTGATGAGGGTCAGCAGCTTGAACACGCGCTTGCCCAGGAAGGCCATGCCGGCCAGCACCAGCAGCGACCACAGAATGAACAGGCCCAGGTAGAACTCGCCCATGAACACGGCGAACTTGAGCAAAATGCCCAGGCCATTGATGGCCACGGTCGAGGCCATGGCCGACAGCACCGCCAGCGGCGCGAGCTTCATCACATAGCCGGTGATCTTGAGCATCACATGCGAGAGCTCATCAATGGCGGCCAGAAGCGTCTTGGCCTTGTCGCCCAGCGCGGCCATGGCCACACCAAAGAACATCGAGAACACGACGATCTGCAGGATCTCGTTGTTCGCCATCGCTTCGGCAAACGACTTGGGCACCGTGTGGTTGATAAACTCGCGCAAGGTGAACTTGCCGGTGGCCAGGTTCGTGGCCGCGCTCACATCGGGCAGCGGCAGACCCAGGTTGGCGCCGGGCTGCAGCACATTGGCCAGCACCATGCCCAACAGCAGCGACACGAGCGATGCGGTCAGGAACCACATCATGGCCTTGAAGAACACCCGCCCCACCGAGGCGGCATCGCCCATGTGTGCAATGCCCACCACCAGGGTCGAGAACACCAGCGGCCCGATCAGCATCTTGATCAAGCGCAGGAACACATCCGAGACGATAGCGATATAGCCAGCAATATCCTTGGCAGCGGCTGCATCCGCAGCGCCTGCGTTGACTGCGTAGCCCAGTGCAATACCGGCCAGCATCGCCGCCAAAATCCACAGCGCCGACGAAGAGCCCTTTTTGCCCGTGAGAGCCATAACCAATACCTTTGATGTCTGTGATTTATGGTGCTGTCCAGGGCGATCTGGGCCTCGTATGCGGCACATCAGCAAGGCGTTCATGCTGGACTGTGTGCGCTTTTTCCAGCCCGGGCAGGCTTTGCTGCCGGGTGCAAGCGGCGGATCGGCCGCAAAAGGGAAGAGCGATGAGGCTGCCTTGGACGGCAGGATTGCAGGTTCTGCGGGCCCGATTGTAGCCGCAAGTTTTTACGGGTAAACGCGTACGCCTTGAGAAAGTGGGCGCCTACATGGTAATTTTTTCCCAATTCACGGGAAATATTACAAAGCTGCCAGGCAACTTACGGCGCAGTGCGGGCGGCTTCACAGGCAGTCTGCCCGCTTTCGTATAGACGTCTTGTAACAGCTTATTCAGAACGCGCGCTCTAGCGCGCGCGGGCGTCCTGCATATGCTGCAGCTCATCGGTATAGCGGCGCAGCTGCTGCGCCTGGCCTTGCAGCAGCGGCCGCACATCCAGCGGCAAGGCCGATTCCAGCACGCGCTGGTAGCGCTCGGCCACCAGCACCAGACTGAGGTTGCACTCGGCAATCAGGTCGCGGTCGCTGTGGAGGTTGGCGCGCTGCTTGAACTCGGTCCAGCGGCGGTGCATGCGGCCGGCAGCGCTCAGCCCCGGCCGCTCGACCAGCGGGCTGGGCTCGGCCAGTTGCAGCTGCACATCCTGCAGCTGCCAGTCCATGGCGCGGAACTGCTCGGCTAGCGCATACAGATGGCTGCGCAGCGCAATCGCCCGGGCTTGCTCGCTGCCCGCGACCAGGCATTCCTCGCAATCGGCCAGTCCTTGCTGCAGCACGCGCACCGCGTGCTGCACCTGGGCGGCAGACAGCTGTTCGCCTTGCAGGCCGCTGATCGCATGGTCATAGGCAGCGCGTGCAATGGTCCTCGCCTCGGGCCAGTCCATGGGGTTGCTGCCGCGCACATGCTGCCACTGCACCTCCAGTTGGGTGGCCAGCGCATCAAAGCCCGAGGGGTTGCGCTGCGCGGCATACCAGCCCAGCGCCAGCGCCGGGCGGTAGGCCTCGAAGGGTTGGCCCGCCACATAAAAATCCATGCTTTGGTAGTGGCTGCGCCAGTAGCTGTCTTCGCGCGCTGGGTTGCCCCACAGGGCCTTGGCCTTGGGCGGCAGGCCGCCGGCCATGGCACCGTGCAGCGCGTCGCCCGCCAGCTGAGCCATGCCATTGGCGGTCGACGCTGCCAGCCGCAAGCTATTGAGCAGCGCCGAGCGCTGGCGGCCAATGCGTTCGGGCGAATTGCGATACGCCTGGGCCGAAAACACCGAAGTCATCTTTTGCATGGATTGCACCACCGGACAGACAGGAATAGGCCATTGTGGCACGGTTCAAACCGTATCGATGGCTGGCCTCTGTCAGCGAAACCGCCGCCTTGGAGGGCGGCGGCTTTTCTAAAGATCGACGCGCTTACGCATCAATCATCGCTGGCCGACAGCCCCAGCTCCTGGATCTTGCGCGTGATGGTGTTGCGGCCAATGCCCAGGCGCTGGGCCGCTTCCATGCGGCGGCCATGGGTAGCAGCCAGCGCACTCTTGATCAGCTGCGATTCAAAGCGGCGGCTGAGCACATCCCAGACCTCGGTGCTGCCCGATTGCAGCAGCACATCGGCCTCGCGGGCCAGATCGCCCTCCCAATCGCCGCCCTGCGCTGCGCCATTGGGCACGCCATGGACGGGCATGGACACGGCAGGCAGGCTGGCTGGCACCTCAGCGGCAGCGGGCCGGTAGCTGTGCTCTTGCGGCGCAGCCTGCACGGCTTGCGCTGCGCTGGGCTGGCTGGGGGTGACCGGCGGCGCAGCAGGCGTGGCCTGCAGCACTTCCGGTGGCAGATCCTGCACGGACACCCATTGCGCGGGCGCCATGACGGTGATCCAGTGGCAGATGTTCTCCAGCTGCCGCACATTGCCCGGGAACGCAAACTGGGCCAGCTGGGCCAGTGCCGCTTCCGACAGCTGCTTGGGCTCCACCCCCAGTTGCTTGGCACTGGCAGCCAGAAAATGCCGCGCCAGCATCGGAATGTCTTCCTTGCGCTCGCGCAGCGGGGGCAGGCGCAGGCGGATCACATTGAGGCGGTGGAACAAGTCCTCGCGGAACACGCCCTTGTGCACCCGGTCTTCCAGGTTCTGGTGGGTGGCCGCTATCACCCGCACATGCGACTTGACCGGCACATGGCCGCCCACACGGTAGAAATGTCCGTCAGACAGCACGCGCAGCAGCCGTGTCTGCAGGTCAAACGGCATGTCGCCGATTTCGTCCAGAAACAAGGTGCCGCCCTCGGCCTGCTCAAAGCGGCCGCGGCGCTGGGTCTGCGCGCCGGTGAAAGCACCGCGCTCATGGCCAAACAGCTCGCTCTCGAGCAGATCCTTGGGGATGGCCGCAGTGTTGATGGCGACAAAAGGGCCACCCGCCACCGGCGAATGCTTGTGCAGCGCGCGCGCGACCAGCTCCTTGCCCGAACCAGACTCACCCGTCACCATCACCGTGACATTGCTTTGCGACAGCCGGCCAATGGCACGGAACACATCCTGCATCGCAGGCGCCTGGCCGAGCATTTCTCCGCCGCCAGCGGCCTGCGACAGCTCGGGCGCCTGGCTTTCGCTCTGCTGCACGGCGCGCTTGATCAGCTCCACGGCCTTGGGCAGGTCAAAGGGCTTGGGCAGGTATTCAAAGGCCCCGCGCTGGAAGGCCGAGACGGCGCTGTCCAGGTCCGAGTACGCGGTCATGATGATGACCGGCAGCTGCGGATGGTCTTCGTGCACCTGTTCGAGCAACTGCAGGCCATTGCCGCCCGGCATGCGGATGTCGCTGACCAGCACCGACGGCGCCAGCGCCTGGTCGCTCACATTGTCAAAGGCTTCGAGTACTTCCTTGGGATGCACAAAGCTGCGCGTGGGCAGCTGCTCGCGGGCGAGTGCCTTCTCCAGTACAAATCGGATCGACGGGTCATCATCCACTATCCAGATTGGTTTCATTGTCGCTATCACCCTACCCTTACAGTTCTACATACCGTGGTCCTGCAGCAAGGGAAGCCAACTGCCCCCTAGTCTGTCAACGGCAGCATGATGCGGAAATCCGTGCGCCCGGGCTCGCTCTCGCATTCAATCAGGCCTTCATGCCGTTGCACAAAGGTCTGCGCCAGCGGCAAACCCAGGCCCGTGCCACCATCACGTCCGGTCACCAAGGGGTAGAAGATCCGCTCCTTGATGTCCGGCTCGATGCCAGGACCGTTGTCGATGACATGCAATTCCAGTGCCAACTTGTGCCGCTTGCGGCCCAAGGTCAGCTGCCGGGCAATGCGGGTGCGCAAAGTAATGCGCGCATTGTCCTGGGCCATTTGCGGCACCAGCACCTGCGCAGCATTTTGCACAATGTTTAGCAAGGCCTGGATCAGCTGCTCGCGATCGCCTCGGATCTCGGGCAGCGAGGTGTCGTAATCGCGCTCGATGCGCAGGCCCTGCGGGTACTCCAGCAGCACCAGCTGGCAGACGCGCTCGCAGACCTCGTGGATATTCACATCCCCCACCGTGTGCGGGTGGCGGTGCGGCGCGAGCAAGCGATCCACCAGGGCCTGCAAGCGATCGGCCTCGTGGATGATGACGTCGGTGTACTCCTTGAGCTGGGCATCGGGCAGCTCCAGCTCCAGCAGCTGGGCCGCGCCCCGTATGCCGCCCAGCGGGTTCTTGATCTCGTGGGCAAGGTTGCGGATCAGCTCCTTGTTGGCCAGCGCCTGCTCGCGCACACGCTCCTCGCGGTCCTGGCGCACCTGCTGCTCCAGCGGCCACAGCTCCACCAGAATGCTCTCCTCCTCCTCCCACCAGGAGAGGTTGGCATGCACGGGAAAGGCGTCTTGCAGGCTGCGCCGCAATTGCGCCTCAAAGCGCAGCGAGGAAAAGCGCTGCGCGCGCGCATCCACCAGGGCCTTGTGGATCAGCTCATCGTCCTGGAAAAATCCACCAAAGTAGTGGCCCAGAATGCTTTTGCGCGAGACGCCCAGCGCATTCTCCAGCGCCGCATTGACCCGCACGGCGGCGCCATCGAGCCGTATCACGGCGACCAAGGTGGCGATGTGTTCCAGCGCCTGCCATTCGCGATCCATGGCACGGAGGTCAGACATGGGATATGCCCCAAAAGGTAGAAGCTTTGATTATGGGGCCGGCAGGCGTTGGAGCTCACGCTGGATGCCGGCGATATCGCTGTCGTTGCGCGTGATTTCCTGCTTCAGATCGGCCACGCGCTTGGTGTAGAAGGCAGGGTTGCGCATCTCCAGGGCGTTTTTCTCGGGCTCGCCGTTGTTGTACTCGCGCGCCAAAGCAAGCTTTTTATCCTGGGCCTTTTTCAGCTCGGTCTCGAGGATGAGGCGCGCATCGGAATCGCGGGCGCGGCCATCGGCCGTGGTGGAGCGTGGCGCGGGGGTGGCAGCGGCGGGCGCGCGCGCG
>NZ_KE148645.1:8253-9724 GCF_000410635.1 Comamonas sp. B-9 | reverse complement strand
CGCCGGCCGTGGCGCCGCCTGGCGCTGCGGCTTGAGCTTGGGTTGGTGGCGCCAGGTGCGCACCGCCAGCCAGGCATGCAGCGCGGCCAGCGCCAGCAAGGTCAGCTCCAGCCCGCTGAACACCCAGTCACCCTCGATCAAGCTGCGCCACAGCGGGCGGTCGGTGGTCAGCACATTGAGGACCGGCAGCAAGGCCAGCGCCGCGCAACCGGCCCAGAGCAGCTCCACCCAGGCGCGCTTGGCCGGCCGCAGCATGGCCCAGACCAGGCTGGCACCCCAGAGGATGAAGAACCAGTGGATCTCCCAGTCGCTGCGCTTTTCCATGCCCAGCGGCAGCAGGCGGTTGGCCCAGAGGTAGCCAATACAGGCCACGCCCAGGCCGGCAATGGCCGCCACATTCAACCCCTCGATCAGGCGGTAGACGGCGGCCGTGGCGCTGCCAAACTCGCCCATGTGCTTGCTGCGGCGTTTGACGACAAACAGGATGGCGCCGGTGGCCATCATCGCGGTGCCTGCCAGGCCGCAGACAAAGTACAGCCACTTCATCACCCAGCCGCCAAACTTGACCATATGCAGCCCACCCATCACCGACTGGGCGAGCGATGCACCACCGCCTTCGGCCTGGCCGGGCATGCGCAGCTGCAGCAGCTCGCCGCTGGCGGCCGAGAACATGGCCATGCCGGTATTGGGGCTCAGGCGCTTGTCGGCGTTGGCATCGCTGTCCCAGCCATAGATGCCCACGCGCGCGGCTGCATCCCCCGGGTGGTTCACGACCACGGCGCGCACAGGCTGGCCGATCAGCGCCTGGCCACGTGCGGCAAAGCTCTCCAGATCGGGCACCGCCATGGCCTCGCCCGAGCGCGGCGGCTTGCCCGGCTCGCCCAGCTCGGCCGCAAAAGTCTGGACGGCGCCGGGCGCCGTTCCGTACTGGCTCCAGATGCCAGCGGGCATAAAGGTCAGGGCCGATATCGCAATGCCGGTGTAGGCAATCATCAGCTGGAACGGCAGGGTCAAGACCGCCACCGCATTGTGCGCATCGAGCCAGCTGCGCTGGCCCTTGCGGGCGCGGAAGGTGAAGAAGTCCTGAAAAATCCGCTTGTGCGTGACCACGCCGCTGATCAGCGCCACCAGCATGGCCATGCCGGCAACACCGACCACCCACAGCCCGGCCTGGCCGGCATGCAGCTCGTAGTGGAAATGCACAAAATGCTCGCCACCCATCGTGGCCCGCATCGCGCCATGGTGGTGATCATCCAAAGGCTCGCCCGTGCGGGTGTCCAGCTCGGCATCGGCGTACTGGCGCTGCTGGTCAAACCAGTAGACCTTCAGGTCGCCGCCGCCCTTGGCATCGGTCGGCCAGATCTCCCACATCTCGGCGCCCTGGTGGTGCTTTTCCATAAAGGCCGCGCCCCAGGCCAGGCGCTGGCCCCGGCTGGAGGCCAGGCCGGCGGCCTCGGCAGCCGCCTGCTCG
>NZ_KE148645.1:7598-8079 GCF_000410635.1 Comamonas sp. B-9 | reverse complement strand
CCCCGCCCCGCCCTGCGCCGCTGCCCGGCCGCTTGTCGATCACGGTCTTGCCCATGTCAGCGCCCCAGCACCCAAGCGCCCGCAGCCAGCAGCAGCGCGGGCAGTGCAATCCCCAGCCAGACCTTGCCCGGCGAGACCGGCGAGAACGCCCACACCGCCGCCAGCGCATGCAGCGCAAAGCTCCACTGCATGCCGGCCAGCACGGCCTCGGCACGGGCAGCCGGCAGCACGGCCGCCAAAAAGACGGCCAAGGCGCTGGCCAGCAGGTAGCCGCCGAACACGGCAGCCAGCAAACGGCTCAGGACGGACAGGCCCGGGTGGGCGCTGGGTACGTTAGAAAGGGGGTTCATGGGTAAGGGCATCGTGGTGGTTGTGGGATAAACAATTTTTTAAGTCGCCAATGGGCCTTTTCAGGCCCCTCCTCTTACATGACAAACGAGATGCGAAAAAGGGCCAGCTGGTTTGTAAGCACCTGTCGAGG
>NZ_KE148645.1:4994-7586 GCF_000410635.1 Comamonas sp. B-9 | reverse complement strand
AAAGGGCCAGCTGGTTTGTAAGCCCCTGTCGAGGACCCCCCCGCCTGTGGCAGCGGGTGGGCCCTCAAACGGTACGGGTTCAAGCCAGCGGCCCGGCGCTTTTTTGTTTAGAAGCTCCCCCGCAAGGTCAGCATCGCGCTGCGCGGGCTGCCGTAGTAGTTGCTGCCGCTCGCATAACCCACCGACTGGTAGTAGGTCTTGTCGAACAGGTTGTTGAGGTTCAAGGTCACGGTCCAGCGCGGGTCGACCCGGTACTGCAGCATCGCATTCCACACGGCGTAGCCGCCTTGGCTGAAGTCGTAGTTGCGCACCGGGTTCCAGTCCGCGTCGTACAAGCTGTCTTTCACATAGTGCTTGCTCTGGATGTGGGCGCTGGTCCCCACGCGCCAGGCAGACAGCTCACCCGGCAAGGTATACGCCGTACTCAGCTTGAGCAGATGGCGCGGCGTGATGCTGCTGAAAGGCGCACCCTCGGTCTCATCGCGGGTGGAGACATAGGTGTAGCCCGCAGACGCCTGCCAGCCCGCACGCAGCTCGCCGCCCACCTCCACATCAAAGCCCCGGCTGGTGACCCGGCCCTGTGGCAGGTAGCAGCAGTTGCCCGACCATTCCTCGTGGTTGTTGGGGTAGCGCGTGTCAAGCACGGCCGTGCCGCTGCGCTCCACATGGAAGAGGCTGAAGGTGGCGTTGAGCTTGCCCTCCATCAGCTCGCCCTTGAGGCCCGCCTCATAGCTTTTGCCCTTGACAGGCGCCAGCGAATCGCCGGGCGGCGGGCCGGACTTGGACAAGGCCTGCGGCTTGAGAATCGACGCATAGCTCAGGTAGGCAGACCACTGGCCATTGAGGTCATAGATCACACCGCCATAGGGGCTGAACTTGCCAGGCTCGCTAAAGCGGCTGCCCGATGCCAGCTCCCAGTTGCCGGCCGCATCCATAGCCTCATACACCTGGTTGAACTTGTACTTGGCGTAGCGCCCACCCAGGATGACATGCAGCCGGTCCGTGGGGTGCAGGCGCAGCACGCCGTAGCCGCCCAGCTGCTTTTGGCCCCAGGGGTTGTAGCGGCGCGAGACCGGGCCAGCCGCCGCCGGCTGCCAGTAGCCAGGGTTGAACACATCAATCGGTACCACGCCTGATGGATCGCTGGAGTAGCCCACATTCCAGAAGCTCTCCACACTTTGGCGATCGACGCCCAGCACCAGCTCATGCGTGCGGCCCAGCAGCGAGAAGTTGCCCGACAGGCTGGCATCAGCCACCGTCTGGGTGTTCTTGTACAGATAGTGGCCGCCGCCGTTCCAGGTCACACCACTGCCCGTTTCGCGGTCCAGCGCGCCATAGCCAAAGGCGGTGGTGCCGTCATAGTCCGAGGTGCTGCGTGTCACATTCAGCTTGGCGCGCCAGTTCGGGTTCAACCGGTGTTCCAGCGCGGCAAACAGCTCATTTTTCTGGGTGCGGCCCGTGGCCCAGGGCTGGGTCAGGCTGGCGTTGCGCGGCAGGCCAATGTCGCTGCCATCGCTGTAGCGCGGCACATCGCCCCCGCCCTCGCCGCGCGTGCGGGTGTTGGCGCGGCTCATGCCGGCGCTCAGCAAGGTGTCGGGCGTCAGATCGGCCTCGATGACGGCGTAGAACTGGGGCGAGCGCTTGTGCTTGATGTCGATGTAGGAGTCGCTGTCGATATAGGACAGCACCGCACGGCCCCGCACCCGGCCGTCGAGCGCCAGCGGACCGGTCACATCGAGCATGCTGCGGTAGTTGCTCCAGCTGCCCAGCGACTGCTGCACCGTGACGCGCGGTTCGGCCAAAGGCTTTTTGCGCACCACATTGATGATGCCGCCCGGATCACCCACGCCGCCCAGCAGGCCGGAGGCCCCCCGCATCACCTCGACCCGGTCATAGAAGTCCATGTTCTGGGTGGCACTGTAGGTATAGCTGGCAATGTTCAGCGGCGCGCCGCCGTCCACCTGCATGCTGTCGATCTGAAAGCCCCGCGAGAAGAAATTGGTCGACTCGAAATTGGTCAGCGACGTCGTGATGCCCGGCGTGGCGGCCAGCGCATCGCGCACCTCGGTCAGGCGGCGGTCATCGAGCTGCGCACGCGTGACCACCGATACCGACTGCGGAATCTCGCGGAAAGCCAGGTCGGATTTGGAGGCGATGCTGGTGACCCGGCTGGTGTAGGAGCCCGTGTCCTCGGTGGTGCCATCCACCGCGCGGCGGGCCTGCACCCGCACCTCGGCCAAGGTGCTCTCGCGCGTGGGCGCCGTCTCTACCGTCAAGGTGCCATCCTGCATGCGGCCATGCAGACCGCTGTTCTTGAGCAGCATGTCCAGCGCCTCGCGCAGCGGCAACTGGCCGTGCAGGGCCGGGGCCTGGCGGCCGGCGGCCAGCTCGGGGGCAAACACCAGCTGCAGGCCCGCCTGGCGGGCAAACTGGTCCAGCGCAGCGGCCAGCGGCTGGGCGGCCATGTCAAAGCGCAGGGTCTGGGCGGGGCTGCCGGCTTGTGCCAGCGCGCCCTGCAGCGGCAGCGCCAGGCCCAGCAAGAGCACGGCATGGGCCAGCGGCGAGCGCCGGGCACGGAAAAGCAATGAAGGC
>NZ_KE148645.1:4483-4748 GCF_000410635.1 Comamonas sp. B-9 | reverse complement strand
TGGGCCTCGCCAATGCGCACCCGGCCACTGAGCGGCAGCCGCGCCGCATCGGGCGTGGCCACGATTGCAAACGGCGCATAGCGCGCCAGCCGCTCCAGCGCCTGGCCCAGGGTGGCATGCTTGAACACCAGCTCACCATGGCGCCAGGAGGCGGCCGACTCCGCCGGCGACAGCTCGGGGCTGCGGTCGCCCGCCGCCCACTGCAGCGCCTGGCCGGCCTCCAGCGTATGCACAAATCCCTCATCTTGCGCCGTTGGGGAGGCAT
>NZ_KE148645.1:3727-4252 GCF_000410635.1 Comamonas sp. B-9 | reverse complement strand
CCGCAAAATACTGCAGCTGCGCCTGGCTGAGCGCATCGAGCAACAGGCTGGAGCCATCGGGCAGCGCATGGCGCACTTGCTGGCCGCGTGGGCTGTGCCAGCTGGCCTGCCACTGCACATGCTGCTGGCGGTACAGCTGCCACTGCTGCCAGCCCAGATGGCCGCCCAGGCCCACACCGGCAAAACTCAGCAGCGCGGCCAGGCTGCGGCGCCGGCCCGCGCGCCGGGCGCTGCCCAGGTGGTTGCCGCGCCAGCGCTGCAAGGCGTCTTCGACACAGGCGCTGGCCTGGATCAGATCGCGTTCGATGGTGTTCAGCGATACGCCCAGCCGCTCGGCAATCAGCGGCTGCTTGTCGCCATGGATGCGGTGGGCCACAAAGGCGGCGCGGCTGCGCTCGGGCAGGCCGGCCAATGCCGTCTCCAGCACCGCCAGCGCCTGGCGGTACATGACGGAATCTGCCACATCGGGCGCATGGCTGGGTGCCAGCTGCTCCTGCAATACGGCGCCTTCCACATAGCGGCCGT
>NZ_KE148645.1:1097-3713 GCF_000410635.1 Comamonas sp. B-9 | reverse complement strand
GGCGGTGCGCATCCAGCGCCAGGTGCTGGGTCATCACCGCCAGGTAGGCTGTCGTGTCATCGCGCTGGTCGCCAGCGGCCTCGGCCTGGCCACTGGCCTGCGCATGTTCGGCCAGTTTGAGCCAGGCCTCATGCACCAGCTCGCCCGCCTCGTCACGGCTGCCGGTGCTGCGCGTCGCCACCCGCACCAGATCGGCATAGGCCCGGTCAAAGCCGGTCAATAGCGCGCGGGTGAAGGAGGCAGACAATTCCATGGGGCTGGATCATAAGCCATGTAAAGAGAATCATTCTCAATAGCCATACTGATTTTCTGTCCTCTGCCCCAGGGAACGCGCTTTTCTCCCTGCGAGGGCTTAGAAGTAGTACTTGAAGCTCAGCGTCGCCTCGCGGTCCACACCGCGGAAGATGCCCGCGTAGTAGGTCTTGTTGAAGAGGTTGTTGACGTTGAGCGCCACGCGGTACTGGGGTGTTTCATAGGCCAACGCCAGATCGGCCACGGTCACCGCGTCGTTGTAGTTCAGGCTGCCATTGGAGGCCAGGTTATAGGGCGAGCGGCCCTTGTAGCGCAGGCCCGCCCCCACCATCACGCCCGGCAGGCTGCGCGGGCGGTAGTCCAGCCAGAGGCTGGCCATGTGGCGGGAGGTCTGCAAGGTTTGCCGGCCGATCTCAGCTGGGCGGTTGCTCTGCGTGGTGCGCGGGTCCAGGTAGGTGTAGCCGAACATGCCCTGCACCTCAGGCGTGAGGGCCATCTGCGCATCCAGCTCAAAGCCGGTCGAGCGCACCTCGCCGGTCTGCACGCTAAAGCGCGGGTGGTCCGGGTCCTGGGTGGTCACATTGGTCTGGCGCAGATCAAACACCGAGGCGGTGATCACGCTCTTGCTGCCGGGCGGCTGGTACTTGATGCCGACCTCGTACTGCTTGCCCTTGCGCGGCGCAAAGGCACTGCCATCAAAGGCCAGGCCGGTGGTCGGGTCAAACGATGTCGCGTAGCTGGCATACGGCGCCAGCCCATAGGCCATCTGGTAGAGCACACCAACGCTGCCGCTGGTGGCGCTGTCGCGCATGCGGGGCTGCGTGCTGCTGTTTTGCGTGGTGCGGGCCGCATCATGGCGCAGGCTGAGGTTGGCAATCCAGGGCCCGCGCTTGAACTGGTTGAGCGTGTAGATCCCGGTCTGGCGCAGGTCGCTGTTGCTCTCTTCGAGCTCAGGCACCGCAATCGACTGGCCATAGACGGGCGCGCTCAGGCTGAGGTTGGGCACATCCCAGCCAAAGCCCAGACCGCCGCGTTCCTTGTACTGGGTGATATCCACGCCCCAGGCCATGCGGTGCTCCACATCGCCCCAGCGCAGGTCCTTCTGCGCCCGGGTGTCCATCGCCAGGGTCTTGCCTTTGGTGCGCTGTGCCAGGCTGGCGCGGGTGATGCTGTCGCCATCGGCCAGCACATCCATCGCATAGATGTGGCGGTAGTCGATGTCGATCGTGGAGTAGCGCAGGTTTTGCGTGAAGGTCCAGCCATTGTCGGTCTGGTGCGAGAACGCATAGCCCAGCGAGCGGGTGTCGCGGTCAAAGCGGTCAAAGGCCGGGTCGCCTGCCGTCAGCTTGGGGGATACCTGCTTGATCTGTGGGTAGGCAAACAGGCTGGGCCACCAGGGCTTGGGCGTGCTGCGCTCACGCGAGTAGTTGGCCAGCACCGTCAGCTGGGTCTGGCTGGAGATATTCCATAGCAAGGATGGCGCAATGGCCAGGCGGTCGTCACGCGATCCGATAGCGCGGCCATCGCTGTCGCGGCCCTTGAGGTTCAAGCGGTAGAGCAGCTTGCCATCGGTATCGAGCGCGCCGCCCAGGTCGGCGCTGAGCTGGGCGCGGTGGTAGCGCCCGTACGAGGCACCCACGCTGTTGACATGGTCCGCCTCCGGCCGTTTGGACAGCACATGGATGACGCCGCCAGGCCGGCCCTGGCCAAACAGCATGGAGGCAGGGCCCTTGATGACTTCCAGGCTCTCGATCTCATCGATCTCATCGTTCCAGGAGCCATAGGTGCCGGCGGCAAACTGCCGCAGCCCATCCTTGTAGTAAGAGCTGCCATCGCTGAAGCCCCGGATGATGGCGCCCGTCATGCGCACATCGGCGCCCGTCACCTCGGTGGCCACGCCAGGTGTATAGGACAGTGCCTGCTCAATGCTCTTGGGCGCCTGGGCCTGCAGCTGCGCCTGGCTCACGACCGAGATGCTGCGCGGCGTCTCCATCAGGCTGGTGCCCAGCTTGGTGGCAGACACGGGGCCGGGGCTGGCATAGCCCTGCTGCGCCTGGCCGCGCTGCGAGGTGACGGTGACCGCTGGCAAGGTGGTGTCGCCCGCCTGGCCGGCGCTGGCCGGTGCCACTGCCGGGCGCGGCGCGGCTTGCAAAATATAAGCCCCGCCAGCCGTGCGCTGCAGGGCCAGGCCGGTGCGAGCCAGCAGGCGCTGCAGCGCTTCATCCGGCGCATAGCTGCCCTGCAGGCCCGCGCTGCGCAAGCCCTGGACCTGCGCTTGCGTGAAGGACAGCAGCAGGCCCGATTCGCGCCCAAAGCGGTTGAGCGCATCTTCAAGTGCGCCAGCCGGGATCTGGTAGCTGCGGC
>NZ_KE148645.1:439-951 GCF_000410635.1 Comamonas sp. B-9 | reverse complement strand
GCGGGTGGACAGAAGACTTGGCCATGGTGATCACAAAGAAAAGAGGACGGGTGGCAGGAGCGCCGTGCAAGACGGCGCCATGCCGCTTTCCTTTGACATGTCCCGCGAGAACCTAAAACAGACCAGGGTGGTCAAAAAATTCTTCAAAATTTTTTGCCCTGCCTTCGATCTGTCTCAGCCAGCCCTCTCCACCACCACCTCGCGCTGGCCCCACCAGCGCACCAAGCTGCGCACCCGCAGGCCCGGCAGGGCGTCCAGCGTGGCCAGCACCCGCGCCACATCGGCCAGCGGATAGGTGCCCGACATGCGCAGCGCCGCCACCGCCGGGTCGCAGACCAGGCGCTCCACGCTATAGGGCTGCAGCGCCGCCAGCATGTCGGCCAGCGGCATGCCGCGTGCGACCAGCATGCCGTCGGTCCAGGCCAGGCTGTCTTCGACCACCGCTTGCGGCGTAGAGACCGACGCGGCTTGCAGCGTGGCGCTAAAACCCGCCTGCAGCACCTGGCCGGCTA
>NZ_KE148645.1:0-309 GCF_000410635.1 Comamonas sp. B-9 | reverse complement strand
AACAAAGTCACGCGCAGGCTGCTGGACATCGGGCGCGGTGGTGATCAGCACCTCGCCCTCCAGCAGCTGCAGGCGGCGCAGGCCTGCGCTGTAGTCGATGTTCAAGGCCGTTGCGCCGTTCAGCACGATTTGGGTGCCGTCTTCCAGGCGCATGCGCTTGCGCTCGGCACGGGCCGTGCGCACATCGGCGCTCCAGCGCCGCCAAGGCAGCTGCTGCTCGGCCTGCCAGACGATGCCCGCACCAAACACCAGCAGCGCCAGGGTCTGCACCACCTGGCGGCGGCGCGCCGATCTCCGGGGCGCCAAGGC
>NZ_KE148644.1:1475-1847 GCF_000410635.1 Comamonas sp. B-9 | reverse complement strand
GGGCAACGTGGCCAAGACCGCCGGGCAAAAGGTAGCCGACGGCGCACGCTCGATGAAGGAGCGCGTGGCAGCGGCCTTCCGGCCGGATGAGGCGCCGGCATCTGGCGCTGATGCCGCAGATGCGCCTCCATCCAACGAACAGCCTGCCTGGGCCAAGCGCCTGCACCGCAGGCAGCAGCTCACCCATGCCGCGACCACGGCCGCCCACACGCTGCGCGGCGGCGACGGCGGCAGCTCCAGCCAGGGGCCAAGCCTTCGTGATTCCGATTCATAAGGAGAACTCCCATGCGATTCAAACGACCGCAGGTGCGCTACGCCGATACGCCGCAGCCTGCCACCCCGTACCAATCCGCCGCCCAGGTCTGGGACGAC
>NZ_KE148644.1:0-1327 GCF_000410635.1 Comamonas sp. B-9 | reverse complement strand
GGCCAGGTGCGCGCTGTCGGCGAAGCCGCCACGCCGTACCAGCCCAGCGATGCGCAGATTGCTTACCACCTGGGCCGCTTCATCGGCCTGGTGCGCTCGCTGTCCATCGACACCATCGTGGTGCGGCAGAACTGGCTCGATGCCTATGACTACACCACGGACAAGGGCGCCGTGGTGCTCAATGAGTACGCGCGGGTGGCTGATCCGTTCTCGCGCATCGGCAAGGAGTCGGTGACGGTGCAGGTGTCCAGCGTGACCCGCGCCAGCGACCAGTCCTTCAACGTGCGCTGGACCGAGACGCGCTTCGTCAACGGCGCGCTGGATCGCACCGAGCGCTGGAACGCGGTGATCTCCACGGTGCTGCAGACCCCGCGCACGGAGCAGCGCGTGCGCAAGAACCCGCTGGGTATCTACGTCAACGGGCTGGCGTGGAGCCGCGAGCTGGAAGGAAACGAAGGAGCAAAACCATGAATGGACATTTCCGTAAACCCGCCTTGCCTGTGATCCTACTGGCATCCACCGTTTTGTTCTCGGGCTGCGCCACGCAGGGGACTCCGCCGCCATCCATCTCGTTGGATGGGCCGGTGCAGGCCCAGCCGCTGCCCGAGGCGCCGAAGCCCGTGGAGGTCGTGACCGTGCCCGAGGTGCTGGCACTGCCTGGACAGATGAAGCCGCTGGCCGGTGATGCCAAGGCCACACTGGAATCGCCCGACGAGAAGGTGCGCGTGACCCGTGCGAACACGGAGGCCCGTGTTGCGCCCACACGCGAGGGCTATGTGAACGCCATCCAGGTCTGGCCGTTCACTGATGGCGCGCTGTACCAGGTCTATGCGGCCGTGGGTCGCGTGACCGTGATCGCGCTCCAGCCGGGCGAGGAACTGGTGACGGTGGCTGCCGGTGACACGGTGCGCTGGATCGTGGGCGACACATCGAGCGGCAGCGGCGATGCGCTGCGCGTCAATGTGATGGTCAAGCCCATCCGCTCGGGCCTCAAGACCAATTTGGTCATCACGACCAGTCGGCGCACCTACCTGCTAGAACTGACTTCGACCGAGAAGACATGGATGGCTTCGGTGTCCTGGGAATACCCCAAGGACAGGATGCTGGCCCTGCAGCGCCAGGCACAAGCGGCCAGCGCCGCCGCGCCGGTCGATGCCGGGCTGTCGCTGGAGAAGATCCGTTTCCGCTACGCGGTCAGCGGCAGCAATCCGCCGTGGAAGCCGTTGCGGGCCTTTGACGATGGCGAGAAGGTCTATATCCAGTTTCCGGCGGGCATCGCTCAAGGCGAGCTACCGCCAATGTTCGTGATCGGCGCGCAAGGCGACGG
>NZ_APCR01000444.1:0-3171 GCF_000410635.1 Comamonas sp. B-9 | reverse complement strand
GCCACAGCCGCAGCAGCCGCTGGCCGACATCGCCACAACCCACGATCAACACCCGCTGGCGCCGAAAACGCGCCGGCAAGGCCTGGCCTGCTGCGATGCTGCAGCGCTGTCGGGGCCCGCTTCGCGGGCTTTGGTTTAAAGGCACAATAAGCTTTCGTGGTTCAAATGGGCGGGGGCGCACACTGCAGTCTAGCGTCTCAAGCAGCTTGCAAACGGCTGCCCACCCCCCACTTATGCAAGCCCAGGCGCCGATGAGCGCCATTGTTTTGTGTCGATAAGGAATTTTGGTGCAATGAGTTCTTCGTCCAGCGCGTTTCACATCTCGGTCCTGCCCAGCGGACGCGCCTTTGCCACCCAGGCCTCGGAGGCCATCCTCACGGCTGCGATCCGCAGCGGCGTGGGCCTGCCCTATGGCTGCAAGGATGGCGCCTGCAGCTCCTGCAAATGCAAGAAGCTCAGTGGCACGGTCGTGCATGGTCCGCACAGCGAACGCGCGCTGAGCCCCCAGGAAGAGGCCGACGGCATGATCCTGCCCTGCTGCGCCGTGCCCACCAGCGATGTGGTGATCGAGTCGCGCCATGTCACCGATGAAAGCGCCTTTCCGATCAAGAAAATGCCGGTGCGCGTGCAGACCATCGAGCGCCTCTCGCCCGATGTGGTCAAGCTGCGCCTGCAGCTGCCGGCCGCGGACAGCTTTCGCTACCACGCGGGCCAGTACATCGAGTTTTTGCTCGCAGGCGGCGCGCGCCGCGCCTATTCGATGGCCGTCGCGCCGCACCACCAGGAGACCGCACCCGGCTTGGAGTTGCATATCCGCCACACGCCAGGCGGTCTTTTTACCGACCACGTGTTTGGCGCGATGAAGGAGCGCGAGATCCTGCGCATCGAAGGCCCGTTTGGCAGCTTCTACCTGCACGAGGGCGACAAGCCCATGGTCTTTCTGGCCTCGGGCACCGGCTTTGCGCCGATCAAGGCCCTTGTCGAACATCTGCAGCACCACGACATCCAGCGCCCGGTGGTGGTGTACTGGGGCGGCCGGCGCCCGCAAGACCTGTACATGCACGACTGGATGCTCGCGCGCAGCACCGAGATGCCCCAGCTGCGCTATGTGCCGGTGGTCTCCAACGCCCTGGCTGAAGACGGCTGGCAAGGCCGCAGCGGCTTTGTGCACCAGGCGGTGCTCGATGATTTTGCCGATCTGTCGGGCCACGAGGTCTATGCCTGCGGTGCGCCGATTGTGGTCGATTCGGCCCGTGCCAGCTTTACCAGCCAGCGCGGTCTGCCCGAAGACGCTTTCTTTGCCGATGCCTTTGTAACCGAAGCGGACAAGCAAAACCAGATCGTCTGAACGGCTTGCGCCCCCCCGGCCCCTGCGTCACAGCAACTACACGGCGCAGCCGCTACACTAGAAAGTTTAGAGCCGCTCACACCACCTTGGTGCCTGGTGGCCCAGCCTTGTCGCACGTTTGCCGTGCCAGCCGGCTGGGCGCCTCGTCTCCAACGCAAACCTTCGGTTGGCGGGGCCGTGTTGGCAGCTCTCAGGGGGTAGTACCTGCACACCGCAGGCGCTGCGTCGTTATTCACTCTCCTCAAGAAGACACACAAGCATGCAACGCAGAAATATCCTGTTATCCACCGTTCTGGCCGTCTCCGCCTTCGCAGCACCGGCCGCATTTGCGGCCGATCCGGTGATCCGCCTGGTGGTGCCCTATGCACCCGGTGGCCCACTGGATGTCACCTCGCGCATTCTGGCCGAACGTGTCCGCGACCAGCTGGGCACCGTGGTGATCGACAACAAGGCAGGCGCTGGCGGCAACATTGGTGCCGACATCATCGCCAAGGCAGCGCCAGACGGCCTGACCATCGGCCTGTCGGCCACCGCCACACACGCGGTCAATCCCTGGCTCTACACCAAGATGCCTTTCAACGCCGCGACGGACTTCAGCGCCATCACCCAGATGGTGCGTGTGCCCAATGTGCTGGTGATGAACACCGAGCGCGCCAAGGCACTGCACATCAGCAATGTGCAGGACCTGATCGCCTACGCCAAGAAGAACCCGGGCAAGCTCAATTTCGGCAGCGGCGGCAATGGCAGCTCCGGCCACCTGGCCGGCGAGATGATGAAGCGCCAGGCCGGCATTTTTGCCGTGCACGTGCCCTACCGCGGTGCCAACCCGGCCCAGCTCGCGCTGCTGTCGGGCGAGGTGGATTTCAACATCGACAACCTGGCAGCCGCCTCGGCCAACATCCATAGCGGCAAGCTCACGGCGCTGGCCGTGACCAGCCTGCACGCCAGCCCCATGCTGCCTGGCGTGCCCCCGCTGGCCGACACGCTCAAGGGTTTCGAGATCGACACCTGGTGGGGCCTGGTGGCACCGGCCAACACACCGCCTGATGTGATCAACCGCCTCAACAAGGCCTTCACCGATGCGCTGAAGGACCCCAGCACCAAGACCCGCTTTGCCAGCCTGATGGCCGAGCCCGTGCCGACCACGCCGGCCGAGTTTGACAAGTTCATGGCCTCCGAGCGCAACAAGTACGAATCGGTGGTCAAACTCTCTGGCGCCAAGGTTGACTAAGCGCCGCGCGGCGCATCCCTAGCGCCCAGCAAAAAGCCCCGCCAGCGAAGCTGCTGCGGGGCTTTGTTCTTGTGGGGTGGACTCTCTTTCCCGCTCGCTCAGCGCCACCATTCCGGCCCCTGGCTGCGCTGCACGCCCTGCGCCAAAAGCGGCTGCAGCTGCGCATCGCTGACCCAGGCTGGCTGCAGCTCTTGCAGCGGCGCCAGCACAAAGGCCCGTTGCCACATGCGCGGATGGGGCAGCTGCAGATCAGGCATCGCGATCTGGGTGTCGATGCCGGCATAGAGCAGCACATCCAGGTCCAGGGTACGCGGGGCATTGCGGTAGGGGCGCTCGCGGCCGGCGGCCAGCTCCAGCTGCTGGAGCAGCAGCAAAAGCTGGTGCGCTGACAGCGCTGTGCGCAGCTCTGCGACCGCGTTCAGGTAATCAGGCCCGCTGGAATCCACCGGCCGGCTGGCATAGAGCGACGAGACCGCCTGCACCGCCACGCCCGCGCTGCGGGCCAACTGCTGCAAGGCCTGCGCCATCGCAGCACCCCGGTCGCCCAGGTTCGCGCCCAGGCCGATCCAGGCGCCGAGCGCCTGCCCGGCAG
>NZ_APCR01000447.1:0-12436 GCF_000410635.1 Comamonas sp. B-9 | reverse complement strand
GCCCACGCGGCTGCAGGCCAGCAGCAGCGCGGCATGCTCGGGGCAGTTCTCGGCGACCACCAGCACGCGGTCGCCGCTGCGCACCTGCAGCGCGCGCAGCTCCGCCTCCAGTGCATCGACCAGGCGGCCTAGGTCGGCATAGCTCAGGGTGCGGTCCGGCAGGTAGATGAAGGGCCGGTCAGGGGCCTCCTGCAGCCAGCGGTCCAGAAACTGGTGAATGCGAAATTCCATCTTGGGTCCTATCAGTCCACCACAATGCCCTGGGTCACGGTGGACCACATCTGGCGTTCCTTGGCGGCGCGCTCGACGAGGGTCTGGGGGCTGCCCGTCCATTCGTCGTAGCCCAGCTCCTTGTACTTGGCCTTCAACTCAGGCTGGGCCAGCGCGGCGTTGATCGCCTTGTTCAGGCGCGTCTGCAGCTCGGGCGACATGCCCTTGGGGCCGTAGACGGCATACCAGCCGCCCACATCAAAGCCCTTAAGGCCTTCGATGCCGCTTTCGGCAAAGGTCGGCACATCGGGCAGCGCCGGGTTGCGCTGGGGCGAGGTGACGGCAATCGGCGTCACCTTCTTGCCGTGGATATAGGTGCCAGCGGTGCTGATGATGTCCATCATCATGTTGATCTGGCCGCCCATCACATCAGTCATCGCCGGTGCATTGCCCCGGTAGGGCACATGGTTCAGGTCGATGCCGCTGCGCTTGGCAAACAGCAGGGTGCCCAGGTGGTTGGAGCCGCCGACGCCGGCCGATGCATAGCTGAGCTTGCCGGGGTGGGCCTTGGCATAGTCCACCAGCGCCTGCGTGGTCTTGAAGGGCTCGTTGTTGTTGGCCACCAGCACGTTGTAGTAGCTCAGCACCGGTGCGATCGGGGTCAGGTCCTTGACCGGGTCGAACTGCATCTTGCGCATCACATTGGGGCTGATGGTGATCGTGGGGCTGGCGGCAAACCACAGGGTCAGGCCATCGGGGTTGGCGCGCGAGGTTTCGTTGCCGGCCAGGGTGGCGTTGGCGCCCGTCTTGTTGTCGACCACGACGGTGCTGCCCAGCTCCTTGGACAGCGCGATGGACAGCAGGCGTGCGCCCTGGTCCACGGGGCCGCCGGCCGAGTAGCCGACGATGAGGCGCACCGGCGCGCCCGACCCCAGGCCCCCCTGGGCATGGACAGAGGCGCAGAGGCTGAGGGCGGCTGCGGCCGTGGCGGCCAGCAGGCCGCGGCGGTGGATGAGGGTCATGTCTTGTCTCCTGGTTTTTGTAAGCGGTGGGGGGCTGGCGCTCAGTAGCGCTCGAACACGGCGGCAATGCCCTGGCCGCCGCCGATGCACATGGTCTCCAGGCCGTAGCGGCCCTTGCGGCGTTCGAGCTCATGCAGCAAGGTGGCCAGAATGCGCACACCGGTCGCGCCAATCGGGTGGCCCAGCGAGATGCCCGAGCCGTTCACATTCAGGCGCTCGGCGTCATTCCATTCCAGGCCCTGCAGCACGGCCAGCACCTGGCAGGCAAAGGCCTCGTTGATCTCGACCAGGTCCATGTCGTTCATCGAGAGGCCCAGCTTGCCCAGCAGCTTCTTGACGGCGGGCACCGGGCCAATGCCCATGCGCGAGGGCTCGCAGCCAGCGGCGGCCCAGCCCACCAGGCTGGCCATCGGCGTCAGGCCCAGCTCCTGGAGCTTGTCTTCAGCGACGATGAGGCAGGCGGCCGAGGCATCGTTTTGCTGGCTGGCATTGCCGGCGCTGACGGTGCCGCCCTTCATCAAGGCGCGCAGCTTGCCCAGCGAATCCATCGTGGCATCGGCGCGGAAGCCCTCGTCGCGGCTGAACAGCGTGGGTTCACCCTTGCGTTGCGGCACGCTGACGGGCACCACCTCGGCATCAAAGCGGCCGGCCTGCCAGGCGGCAGCAGCGCGCTGGTGGCTGCGCAGCGCAAAGGCATCGGCCTCTTCGCGGCTGATGCCATAGTCGCGCGCCAGGTTCTCGGCGGTCTCGATCATGCCGGAGATGACGCCAAAACGCTCCACCGGTTGCGAGCGCTCGCGGCCCCGGTCCAGGCGGTCATACATGGTGACGCTGCCTGCCCGCTTGCCCCAGCGCATATCGGTGGTGTAGTACTCGATATTGCTCATGCTCTCGACACCACCGGCGATCACCACATCGGCGGCGCCGCTTTGCACCATCATGCAGGCGGTGACCACCGCTTGCAGGCCACCACCGCAGCGGCGATCGAGCTGCATGCCGGGCACTTCCACCGGCAGGCCGGCCTGCAGCGCGGCCCAGCGGCCTACGCAAGGCGTTTCGCTGCTGGCGTAAGACTGGGCAAACACCACATCGTCGATGCGGCTGGGATCGATGCCACTGCGCTCGACCACGGCACGCACCGTGGTGGCGGCCAGGTCCTCGACCGAGACGGGGCGCAGGCTGCCCCCGTAGGTGCCTACCGGGGTTCGCAAGGGGGTGACGATGGCGGCTTTACGCATTTCAATCTCTCCAGAAAAATTCAGTCAATTCAGCTGCTGGCGCGCTTGGGCCGCCAGCAGCTCTCGGTGTTCAGGTGCGGCAATGGCCAGCATCGCACGCACACGCTGGGCCAGGCTCAGGCCGCGCAGGTCGGCAATGCCGTGTTCGGTGACGATCAGCCCGGCATCGGCACGCGGTGTGGAAACCGGCCCGGACAGCTGCGCGACGATGCGCGACTGGCCGCGCGCGGTGGAGGGCAGCGCCACAATCGGCAGGCCGCCATCGCAGGCGGCAGCGGCGCGCAGAAAGTCCATCGCACCGCCGACTGCGCCCAGGTACTGGCCCGCCACGACTTCGGCATTGATCTGGCCCGTCAGATCCACCTCGATCGCCGAGTTGATGGCGGTGAGCTTCTGGGTCTGGCCCAGCACCCGGGCGTTGTGGGTGTAGTCGGTGCCGGCAATGCGCAGCGCGCCGTTGTGATGCGCCCAGCGCCGCGTGCGGGCACTGCCCATCAGCAGGCCGGTGACGCTGGTGCCCACATCGATGCCCTTGCGCGCATTGGTGATGACACCGGCTTCCACCAGGTCGGCCACGCGGTCGCCAATGGTGCCGCTGTGCACGCCCAGATCGCGGTGGCCTTGCAGCGCCTGCAGCACCGCATCGGGCAGGTTGCCAATGCCCAGCTGCAAGGTGGCGCCGTCTTCCACGCGGCTGGCGATCAGCTGCGCAATCGCCTCTTCAGCGGGGCCAATCTTGCCGGCAGGCACGTCGACCACGGCCTGGTCGCTCTGCACCCAGGCATCCACATCGGCCAGGCGCAGGCTGGCGCCTGCCACCCAGGGCACATCGGCGTTGACCTCGGCGATCACGCAGCGCGCATGGCGCATGGCAGTGACCAGGTAGTCATGGGCCAGGCCCAGGCTGCAGTCGCCGTCGGCATTGGGCGGCGAGACCTGGACAAACACCACATCAATGGGGATGCGGCGGCTGGCGATCAGCTGCGGAATCTGCGAATAGTGGCAGGGAATCGGATCGAGCACACCGGCCATGCCCAGCGTGCGGTGCGAGCCGCCAGCGGCATAGCCGCGCATGTCGATGGCATCGGCATGCGCGGGCTGCAAGGTGGTTGCGCCGCCAATGCCCAGAAAAACGCTGGTGCGGGCAAAGCGCTGGCGCTGGGCCACATAGGCCTGGATCAGCGACAGCGGCTCGGCGGCAGACTGGCCCCAGACGATGCTGTCGCCCGCGCGGATGAACTGCGCCAGGTCCAGATCGGCCAGCGCGATCTGCCGGCCTTGGGCCGCGCTCATGGCTGGGCGGCTACGCTGGCATTGCCATGGCTGAGCACGACAATGCCGCGCTCGACCACCAGCGCGCGGAACTGCAGCGCATCGCCTTCCTGCCAGACCTCGGTGCGCAAGGTCTCGCCCGGAAACACCGGCGACGAGAAGCGCGCATGCATGCTGCGCAGCAGGCTGGCATCGCCGTTGCAGGCGGTCATCACCAGCGCATGGCAGACCATGCCGTAGGTGGCCAGCCCGTGCAGGATGGGCTTGTCAAAGCCTGCCGCCTGCGCCACCTTGGGATCGGCATGCAGGGGGTTGAAGTCGCCCATCAAGCGGTAGAGCAGGGCGGCCTCGGGGCGGATCGTGTGGGTATAGGTCCAGCGCGGCGCCGTATCGGGCGTGGGCGCCAGTGCCGGCAGCGAGGTATCGCTGGGCTGGCCGCCCAGCGCTTCGCTGTAGCCGCCATCGCCCCGGCAGAACGTGACCTGCTCCAAGGTGGCATAGCGCGTGCCGTCTTCGCCTTCCAGGCTGCGTTCGCTCACCACAATCGCGCCCTTGCCGGCGCCCTTGTCGATCACCCGCGTCACCCGCGTCTTGCCCACCACCTTGGCCCCCACCGGCAGCGGCTGGTGGATGGTGGTGCGCTGCTCGCCATGCACCAGCTTGACCCAGTCAATCCCCGTATCCGCCTCCTTGGCCCAAAAGCCCGGATAGCCCAGCACCGAGCTCATCGTCGGCAGCGCCTGCAGCGGCTGCACCATGCCCTCGAAGACCAGCGGCAGATTGCGGGCATCGAGCGGATCATTGCCCACCCCCAGACTCAGCGCATACAGCATCGTGTCGCGCTGCGAATAATCCTGGTGCACCGGCGCAAACGGCCGGTCCTTGAGTTGCTGGTAATTGATGGTCATGGTCGTTGTCTCTGGGGTTGTTGTGGTGCGAAGGCGGAAGGGAAACGGCGCTTCGGGATTGGCTCGGGATGTGCGCAGGAGGCTGTTCTGGAGGTTTTGCAACGCCACCGAAGGGCATCTATGAAACGATCAGAGCACACCTATAGGGCCGCGTTGTTAGATAACCGCCCGACCTACCGTACGCCACGCCAAAAACTGGCAGAGCCGATCTAACTGGCACCGACGAAGGGCCGCTCCCGCCCGGAGGGTGCCGTCCCCCTTCCCACGCGCAGCGTGAGAGAAGGGGGAAGCCGCAAAGCGGCTCAGGGGGAAGTCCAAGTCAAACCGGATCCCAGCTGAATACTTCGCCCGACCGCTCCATCGGCACAAACGAGGATTTGAGCGCCGGCATCGCATGCGAGGCGATGTCCTCGGGCGTCCAGCCTTCGCCCTGGTGCACCGAGCGCAGGGGGCGCGGTTGGCTCATCAGGAAGATCTCGTTATTGCGCACGGCAAACACCTGGGCGTTCACATCCTTGGCCTGGTCGCTCAGCAGGTAGACGGCCAGCGGCGCGATCTTGTTGGGGGTCATCTGCTTGAGCTTGTCCACACGGGCCTGCTGCTCGGGCGTGTCGGTGGGGATGGAGCCGATCATGCGGCTCCAGGCAAAGGGCGAGATGCAGTTGCTGCGCACATGGAACTTGGCCATGTCCAGCGCAATGCTCTTGGACAGCGCGACGATGCCCAGCTTGGCGGCCGAGTAGTTGGCCTGGCCAAAGTTGCCGATCAGGCCGGAGGTGCTGGTCATGTGCACCATCGCGCCGCTCTCCTGCTCCTTGAAGTGGTTGGCCGCAGCGCGCGCCACATAGTAGCTGCCGTAGAGGTGAACCTTGATGACGGCGTCCCACTCGTCCACGCTCATCTTGTGGAAGAAGCGGTCACGCAGGATGCCGGCGTTGTTGACGATGCCGTCGAGCTTGCCAAAGCTGTCGAGTGCGCATTGCACGATCTTGGCCGCGGCATTGGCGTCCGAGACGCTGTCGGTATTGGCGACAGCCTCGCCGCCGGCGGCCTTGATCTCGTTGACGACCTGTTGCGCGGGGCCGTCGTCATGGCCTTCGCCGGTGGTGGAGGTGCCGATGTCGTTGACGACGACCTTGGCGCCCTGCTGGGCCATGGCCAGGGCCATATCACGGCCGATGCCGCCGCCAGAACCGGTGACGATAACGACTTTGCCTTCGAGCATGGTGGACATGTCTGCTTTTCCTTGGATCTGTGTGTGTCGATGAATGCCACCAGCATGCCGTCCATTAAGCGCATTGCCAATTCGCAAATGCGTAGGCAGGGCTTTGGCAAACTGAAACGGCTGGCTCACAAATGCGCGTTCACCCGCTGTCTTCACCGCTGTAAAAGGAGAGGTTCCAATCTCTGCGATTGCGCTGGCGGGCGCAGCCTGCGACAGTGCCACCATGTCGCAAACCCCTGAACCTTCTGCCGCCTCGCTCTCTGCCGAGCAGGTCGCCCATTTGCAAAGCTGGATCAACAAGACCGAGACCATGCAGGACCTGGTGGCCCGCACGGCCGCGGCGGGCCTGTCGGCCACCCTGGACCGCGATGATGCCCCGGCCCAGGATGGCGACAGCCTGCCGCCGCTGTGGCACTGGATGAACTTTTTGCCGATGGCGCGGCAAAGCCTGCTGGGGCCCGATGGCCACCCGGCGCGTGGCGGCTTTCTGCCCCCGGTGCCGCTGCCCCGGCGCATGTGGGCCGGTGGCCGCCTGCAGTGGCAGGCAGACAACCCGCTGCGCATTGGTGAGAGTGTCGAGCGCGTCTCGCGCATCGCCTCGGTGGACCACAAGGTGGGCCGCTCGGGCGAGCTGCTGTTTGTGCTGGTGCAGCACAGCTATAGCAATGCCCGGGGCCTGGCGCTGACCGAGGAGCATGACATCGTCTACCGCGCCGCCGCCCAGCCCAGCGACCCGGTGCCCCAGCCCACGGCCGCCCAGACGCAGGCCGCCTGGAAGCGCGAGATCACCGCCGACCCGGTGATGCTGTTCCGCTACTCGGCGCTCACCTTCAACGGCCACCGCATCCACTACGACCGCAGCTATGTCACGCAGGAGGAGGGCTACCCCGGCCTGATCGTGCATGGCCCGCTGATCGCAACCTTGTTGGTCGATCTGCTGCGCCGCAATGCGCCGGATGCCGTGCTGACCGACTTCTCGTTCAAGGCCATCCGCCCCACCTTTGATCTGCATCCTTTTACCGTGCTGGGCGAGCCCCAGGACGATGGCAAGACCATCAAACTCTGGGCGCATGACCACGAGGGCTGGCTCACGATGCAGGCCACCGCCAAGATCCGCTGAGCGCCGCAACCAACAACGCTTTTCCCAACACCGGCGGGTGGCGCAGACGCTGAAAGCGCCGCCACCCCCAACGCCCGACCCAGAACCATGATCGAACATACCGGCTCCAACAACTTCCCCGAAATCCGCGATGCCATCCGTGCGCTCTGCGCCGAGTTCCCCGATGAGTATTTCCGCAAGGTCGATGAGGCCCGTGCCTACCCCGAAACCTTTGTCGAGGCGCTGACCAAGGCCGGCTGGCTGGCCGCGCTGATTCCGCAGGAATACGGCGGCTCCGGCCTGGGCCTGACGGAAGCCTCGGTCATCATGGAAGAGATCAACCGCTGCGGCGGCAACTCCGGCGCCTGCCACGGCCAGATGTACAACATGGGCACCTTGCTGCGCCATGGCTCGACCGCGCAGAAGGAAAAGTACCTGCCCAAGATCGCCAGCGGCGAATGGCGCCTGCAATCGATGGGTGTGACCGAGCCCACCACCGGCACCGACACCACCAAGATCAAGACCACGGCCGTCAAGAAGGGCGACAAGTACGTCATCAACGGCCAGAAGGTCTGGATCAGCCGCATCCAGCACAGCGATTTCATGATTCTGCTGGCGCGCACCACGCCGCTGGCCGAGGTCAAGAAAAAGAGCGAAGGCATGTCGATCTTCATGGTCGACCTGCGCGAGGCCGAGAAAAAAGGCCTGACCGTGCGCCCCATCCTGAACATGGTCAACCACGAGACCAATGAGCTGTTCTTCGAGAACCTGGAGATCCCCGAGGAGAACCTGATCGGCGAAGAGGGCAAGGGCTTCAAGTACATCCTGGACGGCCTCAACGCCGAGCGCACCTTGATCGCTGCCGAGTGCATTGGCGACGGCTACTGGTTCCTCGACCGCGTGACCAACTATGTGCGCGACCGCGAGGTGTTTGGCCGCCCGATTGGCCAGAACCAGGGCGTGCAGTTCCCGATTGCCGATGCCTTCATCGAGGTGGAAGCGGCCAACCTGATGCGCTGGAAGGCCTGCGAGCTGTTTGACAAGCACGAGCCCATGGGCGCCCAGGCCAATATGGCCAAGTACCTGGCGGCCAAGGCAAGCTGGGAGGCGGCCAATGCCTGCCTGCAGTTCCACGGCGGCTTTGGCTTTGCCTGCGAATACGACGTCGAGCGCAAGTTCCGCGAAACGCGCCTCTACCAGGTGGCGCCCA
Source organism: Comamonas sp. B-9 (assembly GCF_000410635.1). Lineage (NCBI taxonomy): Bacteria > Pseudomonadati > Pseudomonadota > Betaproteobacteria > Burkholderiales > Comamonadaceae > Comamonas > Comamonas sp. B-9. The sequence goes on along the minus strand of NZ_APCR01000447.1, from coordinate 4,252 downwards.
TTTCGACCAACCTGATCTATTCCTACGTGGCCGAGCACATCCTGGGCCTGCCGCGCTCGTTCTGATGGCGCAACGCAGCGAGAAAAACAGACAACCGGAGTCTTCATGACCAGACCATTGGACGGGATCACCGTCGTATCGCTGGAGCACGCAGTCGCTGCGCCTTTTTGCGCGCGCCAGCTGGCCGATCTGGGCGCGCGCGTCATCAAGGTGGAGCGGCCGGGCAGCGGCGATTTTGCGCGCGGCTATGACAGCCGGGTGCGCGGCCAGTCCTCGCATTTCACCTGGCTCAACCGCAACAAGGAAAGCCTGGCGCTGGACCTCAAGGATGCGGCATCCTTGGAGGCGCTCAAGCAGCTGCTGGGCTCGGCCGATGTGCTGCTGCAGAACCTGGCACCGGGCGCTGCGGCGCGCATGGGCCTGTCCTACGAGGCCCTGCATGCCGCCTTTCCGCGCCTGATCGTCTGCGACATCAGCGGCTATGGCGACAACGGCCCCTACCGCGACAAGAAGGCCTATGACCTGCTGATCCAGAGCGAGGCGGGCTTTCTGTCGGTGACCGGCACGCCCGAGACGCCGAGCAAATCGGGTATCTCGGTGGCCGATATTGCGGCGGGCATGTATGCCTACACGAACATCCTCTCGGCCCTGCTGCTGCGCGGCAAGACGGGTGAGGGCAGCCATATCGATGTGTCCATGCTCGAAGCGCTGGGCGAGTGGATGGGCTACCCGATGTACTACGCGTTTGAAGGCGCCGCGCCCCCACCGCGCACCGGCGCATCGCATGCCAGCATCTACCCCTATGGCCCCTTTGTGGCCGGCGATGGCGGCACGGTGATGCTGGGCCTGCAAAACGAGCGCGAGTGGAAGATCTTCTGCGACCAGGTGTTGCTGGCACCGGCGCTGGCGACCGATGCGCGCTTTGACAGCAATGCCAAGCGCAATGCCAACCGCGCCGAGCTGCAGGCCGAGATCCTGCGCATCTTTGGCGCGCTCCATGCCAGCGATGTGGTGCAGCGCCTCGACGAAGCCGGTATTGCCAACGCCCATGTCAACGACATGGCGGGCCTGTGGGCGCACCCGCAGCTGCTGGCCCGCCAGCGCTTTGCGCAGGTGGATACGCCCGTGGGCACGGTGCCTGCGCTGCTGCCGCCCGGGCGCAACAACCAGTACGACTACCGCATGGATGCGGTGCCTGCGGTGGGCGAGCACACGGCCGCCATCCTCGATGCGCTGCAGCTGCCGGCCGATGCGCTGGCCGCAGTGCGCAAGGCCTCCGGCCTTTGATGCTATCTGTTGGAGAGACAAGAACATGACCACAGCAACCTCATCCCCCACGCCCGCCGCCCAACTGGCCCGCTTTGCGGCCGAGCTGCAATACAGCGACATTCCCGAATCCGTGCTGCAGAAAACCGAAGACCTCTGGGTCGACTGGTTTGGCTCGGTGGTCGCCGGCCACAATGCCCGCCCCGTGGCCAGCATCACCCGCTTTGCACTGGGCCAGGGCCCGGCCCAAGGCCCGGCCGAAGTGATCGGCCCCGAGGGCCGCAGCAGCAGCCCTTATCTGGCGGCCATGGCCAATGCCGCCGCCTCGCATGTGGCCGAGCAGGACGATGTGCACAACGGCTCGGTGTTCCACCCGGCAGCGGTCGTCTTCCCCCCGGCCGTGGCCGTGGCGCAGGCGCTGGGCAAGTCCGGCAAGGAGCTGCTGACCGCCTGCATCGCCGGCTATGAAGTGGGCATCCGCGTGGGCGAGTTTCTGGGCCGCTCGCACTACAAGATCTTCCACACCACCGGCACGGCCGGCACCTTGGCAGCGGCGGCGGCCGTGGGCCATCTGCTGGGCCTCAATGCGCAGCAAATGCTGCATGCCTTTGGCTCGGCCGGCACGCAGTCTGCAGGCCTGTGGGAGTTCTTGCGCACCGCGGCCGACAGCAAGCAGCTGCACACGGCGCATGCCGCTGGCGCCGGCCTGATGGCCGCCTACCTGGCCAAGGATGGCTTTACCGGCGCGGCCGATATCTTCTGCGGCGCACAGGGCATGGCCGCTGGCATGTCCAGCGACAGCGACCCGGCCCGCCTGGTCGATGGCCTGGGCACGCGCTGGGCGACGCCCGAGACCTCGTTCAAATGGCATGCCTCCTGCCGCCACACCCACCCAGCCGCCGATGCGCTGCTGCAGGTGGTGCGCGCGCACCAGCTCAAGGTGTCGGACATTGCCGAGGTGGTGACCCATGTGCACCAGGCCGCGATCGATGTGCTGGGCCCCGTGGTGGACCCCAGCACGGTGCACCAGAGCAAATTCTCGATGGGAACGGTGCTGGCACTGGCCGCGCGCTTTGGCTTTGCCGGCCTCAACGAGTTCGACAACGAATTCCGCGCCGAAGACACGATGGCGCTGCGCGACAAGGTGCGCATGGTGCTCGACCCCGAGGTGGACGGCGCCTACCCGCAGCGCTGGATTGGCAAGGTGACCGTGACCACCACCGATGGCCGCGTGCTGGAAGGCCGGGTGGACGAGCCCAAGGGCGACCCGGGCAACACATTGAGCCGCGAGGAGCTGACCGACAAGGCGCTGCGCCTGGGCGAATTCAGCCGCGCCGTGCCCGCCGCGCAGATGCAGCAATCGGTGCAGAAACTGTGGCAAGTACGGGATTGGACCAGGGTCGAAAAGCTGTTGCTGGCCGTATAAAGAAAGCAGCAGCGCCGAAGCTGGGTGGCTGCGACGCGGGGGCCCGACCGGGCCCCCACCCCATACCGGGATGGGCGATGTACCCTTCCCAAGACCAGGAGACAAAAATGCGCTTTCGCTTGTTGACCCCAGCAGCCGCTGCCGCCGTGATGGCCTGTACCGGCCTGGGCCTGCACCTCAACGCCCAGGCGGAGGACTGGCCGACCAAACCGGTGGTGCTGGTGGTGCCCTACTCGGCCGGTGGCCCTACCGATGTGGTGGCGCGCATGCTGGCCATTCCGATGGGCAAATCGCTGGGCCAGACCGTGGTGGTGGAAAACACCGTGGGCGCAGGCGGCACGATTGCGCCGGCGCGCGTGGCCCGCGCCAAGAACGATGGCTACACCATCCTGATCCACCACATGGGCATGGCCACGGCACCATCGCTGTACAAGAAGCTGCCCTATGACCCGCTGAAGGATTTCGAGTACATCGGCCAGGTGCTCGATGTGCCGATGACCCTGCTGTCGCGCAAGGACTTTCCGGCCAACAACTTCCAGGAGCTGATGGCCTATGTGAAGGCCAACCAGGAGAAGGTGTCGCTGGCCAATGCCGGCATTGGCGCGGTCTCGCAGCTGTGCGGCATGCTGTTCGCGTACCAGGCGGGCGTCAAGCTCACCACCGTGCCCTACAAGGGTGCGGGCCCGGCGATGAATGACTTGATGGGCGGCCAGGTCGATCTGCTCTGCGACCAGACCACGCAGACCGCGCCGGTCATCAAGGACGGCAACCGCGTCAAGGTGTTTGGCGTGACCACGCCCCAGCGCCTGACTGCCATGCCGCAGATCCCCACGCTCGATGAGCAGGGCTTGAAGGGCTTTGATGTCAAGGTCTGGCACGGCATGTACGCCCCCAAGGGTACGCCGGCCGAGGTGATCACCAAGATCAACACTGCCTTGAATGTGGCCTTGAAGGACCCCGTCGTGGTGCAGCGCATTGCCGACCTGAGCAGCGAGCTGGTCACCCCGGACCGCGCCACGCCGCAGAGCCTGAAGACCTTGCTGGAATCGGAAGTGAAGCGTTGGAATACGGTGATCAAGGCCGCCGGCGTGACCGCCGAATAAGCCTGGCGTTCACCCGCGCAGGAGCAGGGGCCATGGGCCCCTTTTTTGATAAACGGAAGACTGATGGACATGACTCTCAACACGCATCCGCTCGCCACCGCCACCTCCTGGCTATTTGTACCGGCCAGCCGCCCCGAGCGCATTGCCAAGGCCCTGGCCAGTGGGGCCGATGCGGTGATCGTGGACCTGGAAGATGCGGTGGCGCCGCAGGACAAGGAAGGCGCCCGCGCCGCCTTGCTGGGCGCCTTTGGCCAGCTGCAGGCAGCAGAGCGCGCCCGCGTGCTGGTGCGCATCAATGCCCATGGCACGCCCTGGTTTGATGGCGACCTGCAGGCGCTGGCGCAGCTGGTGGCGCAGGGCGCTGCTGGCGTGGTGCTGCCCAAGGCCGAGACGGCCGAGGCAATGGCGCTGCTGCTGCCGGCGTTGGGCACGCAAGGGCTGCTGGTGCCCATCATCG
>NZ_KE148643.1:93329-113573 GCF_000410635.1 Comamonas sp. B-9 | reverse complement strand
TGGCTGGGTCTGGCCTTGTGGGTCGCCAGCGTGGGCTGGCTCTGGCAGCGCATTGCTGGCCTGGGGCAGACGCCCGCGACCACGCCGCAGGTGGCCGCGATTGTGGTGCTGGGCAGCGGCACGCAAGACGGCAAGCCGCGCCCGGCGCTGGCGATGCGGCTCGATACCGCTGCGCAGCTCGTGGCCTTGCAGCCCCAGGCGGTGCTGGCAGTGACCGGCGGTGTGGACTTTGGGCAGGACGAGAGCGAGGGCGCCATCATGGCGCGCTACCTGGCGCAGAGCCATGGGCTGGACCCGGCCACGATGGTGGTCGAAGAGCGCAGCACCAGCACCGAGCTGAACCTGGAATGGACCGGCCCGATGCTGCAGCAGCGCGGTGTGGATCTGGCGCAGCCGATTGCGATTGTCAGCAGTGATTTTCACCTCTGGCGTGCGCTGCAGATTGCCCGCAGCCAGGGCTTTAACCATCCGATTGGCGTGGCGGCCCCCACACCGTTGCTGACCCGGTTCAATGTCTGGCTGCGCGAGTATTTTGCGGTGGCCAGCAGCTGGGCCTTGGGCGAGTGGTAGAGGTTTAAGCCCTTAGGTGCTGGCGCGCCGCACCAGGTGGTAGCCCAGATCCAGCCGGTTCTGTGCCACCGGCTGGTCTTGCAGCAGCTGCAGCAGCATGGTGGCGGCCTCGGCGCCAATGGCGCTACGGGGTGTGTGGATGGTGGTCAGCGGCGGCACCATCTGCGCGCTGCCGGGCAGGTCGTTGAAACCGGCAATTGCGATTTGTGTGGGCACGGCCAGGCCCAGGCGGTTGGCGGCCAGCAGCGCGCCCTGGGCCAGGTCATCGTTGCAGAAAAATACGGCATCCACGCCACCGCCGAGCTGCAGCACCTGATCGAGCAGCTGCGCGCCTAGGGCCAGTGACGAGCGCTCGGGGCTCAGAATCTCCAGACCCGGATCGGCCAGGCCCGCCTGCTGCAAGGCCTGGCGGTAGCCCTGCAGGCGCTGCATGACGCGGGCATCGAGCTGGGCGCCGCAAAAGGCGATACGGCGGTAGCCCCGGGCCAGCAGGGGTTCCGTCATCGCCGCCCCGGCATCCAGTTGCGAAAAGCCCACGCTGTGCAGCCGGGCCGCTGCGCTGTCGGGATGCAGCTCCATCAAATGCACGCAGGCTGTGCCACTGGCTGCCAGCAGCTGGGCGCTGCCGGCGCTGCGCTCATAACCGGTCAGCATCAGGCCCGCAGGCCGCATCGGCAGGTAGGCGCGCAGCAGCTGCTCTTCCTCGGCTGCGCTGTAGTGCGACACCCCAATGAGCAGGTGGTAGCCGGCTGCAAACAGCACCTTGTGGGCCGCTTCGATCAGGTCGACAAACAAGGTGTTGCTGAGCAGCGGCACGATGACCAGTACCTGGTTGCTTTTCTGCGAGGCCAGCGCACGCGCGGCCGGGTCGGGCACATAGCCCAGGCGCAAAGCCACCTCGCGCACCTTGTCGGCCAGCGCAGCGGCCACCCGGCGCTCGCCGCGCAGCGCGCGGGATACCGTCATGGGGCTGACCCCTGCGGCATCGGCCACATCCTGCAAGGTGACACGCCCGCTGGCACGCGAGCGGCGGCTGTTGGGCTCGGCAGCCGGCGCGGGCCAAGGCGGGGAAGGGGGCAGGGGAAGGGGGCAGGGGCAAGCGCATCTCCGGTCGGTTCAGCAAGCAATATCCGGTATGATAGCGCTATCCCAACATGCTTGGGAAGGAAGGCGGTGCCTGCAGGCGTGGCGAGAACAAGACTGATGGCTTGAATCGGGTTGCTCAAACTACGTTGTCCAAGGGCAGTGCTTATTTTTTACCTGTATTGGATAGCGCTAACCCAATGACCATGTCCTCTAGTGATTCTTCGCGTCGGCGTCCTGTAGCGTTGGTGGTGATGGGGGTGTCGGGATGCGGCAAATCCAGCGCCGGTGAAGCCATTGCGCTGCACCTGGGTTGGCGCCTGGTCGAAGGCGACAGCTACCATGCGGCCGAGAGCGTGGCCAAGATGCAGGCGGGCATTGCGCTGACCGATGCCGACCGCGCCGGTTGGTTGCAGCGCCTGGCGCAGCTGTTGGCCGAGGCGGACGATGGCCAGGGGGTGGTGCTGACCTGCTCGGCGCTCAAGCGCCAGTACCGTGAGTTATTGCGTGCCTCCCAAAGCCGGCTCGGCTTTGTGTTTCTGGACCTCAGCTACGACACGGCGCTGGCGCGGGTGCAGCAGCGCGCGGGGCATTTTTTCTCGCCCGAGTTGGTGGCCAACCAGTTTGCCACCTTGGAAGACCCGCGCGATGAGTCCCAGGTGCTGACTGTGGATGCCGATACCCCGCTGGACCGCATTGCCCAGCAGGTGCAGCAGTGGCTGGATGCCCGGCAGCCTTGAGCGCTGACAAAGCCTAGTGCCAGCGCTGCATGCGGCTGCTGTGCTATAAAAATTACATAAATAAAGGGGAAGCTACGGCCTTCCCATGATGCAAAGGACTCCCATGATGCAGATCCACCCGGTTCTTCAAGCGGTCACTGACCGCATCCGCGCCAAGAGCGCTGCCACGCGCAGCGACTATCTGGCCCAGGTTGACGCCATGGCCCAGCGCCCGCCGCAGATGCGCTCGATGGGCTGCGCCAATGTGGCGCATGCGGTGGCCGGTGTGCCGGTCAATGACAAGCTGCGCATTGTCGAGGTCAAGGGCCCAAACGTGGGTATTGTCACGGCCTATAACGATGTGCTCTCGGCCCATGCGCCGCTGCAGCGCTACCCCGATATCCTGAAGGACGAGGCGCGCAAGCATGGCGCGACCGCGCAGGTGGCGGGTGGTGTGCCTGCGATGTGCGATGGCGTGACCCAGGGCATGCCGGGCATGGAGCTGAGTCTGTTCAGCCGCGATGCGATTGCGATGGGCACCGCCGTGGCGCTGACCCATGACACCTTTGATGCGGCGCTGATGCTGGGCGTCTGCGACAAGATCGTGCCGGGCCTCTTGATTGGCGCGCTGCATTTTGGCCATCTGCCGATGGTGTTTGTGCCCGCAGGGCCGATGACCTCGGGCCTGTCCAACAACGACAAGGCCAAGGTGCGCGAGCTGGCCGCCCAAGGCCTGGTCGGCCGCGAAAAGCTGCTCGAAGCCGAGATGGCCGCCTACCATGATGCGGGCACCTGCACCTTCTACGGCACGGCCAACAGCAACCAGATGCTGCTCGAAGCCATGGGCCTGCATGTGCCGGGCAATGCCTTTATCAACCCGGGAGATGGCGCGCGTGAACTGCTGACCCGCGAAGCCATGCGTACCGTGCTGGGCATCACCGCTGGCAAGCGCTTTGCGCCGATTGGCCGCGTGGTCGACGAGCGTTGCATTGTCAACGCGATGGTGGCCTTGCTGGCAACGGGTGGCTCGACCAACCACCTGATCCACTGGGTGGCGGTGGCGCGTGCTGCCGGTATCGTCATCGACTGGAATGATTTTGAGCAGCTGTCCTCGGTCGTGCCCTTGCTGGCGCGCGTCTACCCCAATGGGGCTGCGGATGTGAACCAGTTCCAGGCGGCAGGCGGCCCGGGCTATGTGATTGGCCAGCTGCTGGCTGCAGGCCTGATGCATGGGGATGTGCTGACCGTGCGCCCCGAGGGCCTGGCGGCTTACGCCACGGTGCCGCGTGTGGAAGCGGGCCAGCTGGTCTGGCAGGCGGCCACCGAATCGGGTGACGACAGCGTGCTGCGCCCGGTGAGCGCGCCTTTCAGCCCTACCGGTGGCCTCAAGCTGCTGACCGGCAACCTCGGCCGCAGCGTGATCAAGGTCAGCGCCGTGCCGCTTGACCGCCATGTGCTGCGCGCGCCGGCCTGGGTGTTTGACTCGCAAGATGCGCTGCAGGAGGCCTTCAAATCGGGCGCGCTGGAGCAGGCCTGCCAGACCAATGGGCACAACGGCGTGGTCTGCGTGGTGCGCTGGCAGGGCCCGCAGGCCAACGGCATGCCCGAGCTGCACAAGCTCACGCCACCCTTGGCCGTGCTGCAAGGCAAGGGCTACCAGGTGGCGCTGGTGACCGATGGCCGCATGAGCGGCGCCTCGGGCAAGGTGCCCGCTGCGATCCATGTGTCGCCTGAAGCACTGGCCGGTGGCCCCTTGGCCAAAATTGAGAGCGGCGATATGGTGCTGCTGGATGCTGAAACCGGTATCATGCAGGCCGAAGTGGATGCCGCCGTTTGGGAGGCACGCCCACTGGCCGCGATACCGGCCGAACAGCTGCGCGCCAATGGCCGTGGTCTGGGCCGAGAACTGTTTGCCGGATTCCGGCGCAATGCGCTGAGCGCAGAAGAAGGAGCCTGCACATGGCTGAGCAACTGACCGCCTTATCGATCATGCAAGACGCACCGGTGATCCCGGTGATCGTGCTGCGCGACGTCAACCACGCCGTGTCCATGGCCAAGGCCCTGGTCGCTGGCGGTATCCGGGTGCTGGAAGTGACCTTGCGCACGCCCCAGGGCCTGGCCGCCATCGAAGCGATTGCCAAGTCCGTGCCGGAGGCGATCGTGGGCGCGGGTACCGTGCGCAATGCTGCCGATGCGCGTGCCGCAGCGGCGGCAGGGGCCCGCTTTGCGGTCAGCCCTGGCTACACCAGCAGCGTGGGTGAGGCCTGCCGCGACGCGCGCTTGCCACTGCTGCCCGGCGTGGCCACCAGCAGCGAAATCATGCAGGCGCAGCAAGATGGCTTCAATGAGCTGAAGTTCTTCCCCGCGCTGCAAGCCGGTGGCATCAACATGCTCAAGGCCTGGCAGGGCCCCTTCGCCGAAGTGCGCTTTTGCCCCACCGGGGGTATCACGCCTGCCAATGCGGCAGAGTTTCTGGCGCTGAAGAATGTCGTCTGTGTCGGAGGCTCCTGGTTGGTGCCCACCGACACCCTGGAGCGCGGTGACTGGGAACACATCACCTTGCTGGCCCGCGAGGCCGCAGCCTTGCCACGCAAGGCCTGATACCACAGTCATCAGAGCAATTCCAGGCGGCCATCCATGCCGCCTGCTGGCTGCGTTCCATACCGCATCCCCATCAGCGGGATGAACATGGATCCATAGGCCATGCTGCTGCGGTTGCTCCATGCAATGCGCCGCAGCGCTGCACCTGGGCGCTAGTGCGCAGCGCCGGGCATGGTGTTTATGCCACGGGGCCGGGCACAGGCCTTGCGAGCACATGCCAGCAGGCATGCAGTGCTGGCTTGTATGGTGGCCGCTAAAAGCAGGGGATTGGGCAGAGGAGCAGGGCGGTGCCTGGGGGCGCGCCTTTAGTCCTTGGACTGCGCCTGCTCAGCATGCGGCTGGTTGGCTGCGTCTTCCGTCCAGGCCTTGTAGCGGCCCGAATGCGGCTGGAACTGCTGCCCGGGGAACAGCGTCCGCTCGATATCGCGCAGCACTGTCATCCCCACACCATTGAGCTTGAGCAAGCGCTCGGGATACGCTTCAACCACCTGATCCACCGTGGTGATCGCATGTCGCCCCAAGCTGTTGAGGGTTCTGCGAGAGAGCCTTTTGTTCAGAAGCAGTTCAGTAGCCATGGGATCATCAATCTATAAACAAAGCGGCAACGTCTGTCGTTGGCGTCAAGACTGAGGGCCGCGTCCCGTTTCGCTGGGAGTGGCTATGCCCCAAGCCTGCGCCGGTGCGGACAGGAGTGGATACAAATCATGCTAAATCGCATTTTGTTATTCACTGATTCTATCAGCTTATAGCTAATTTGTAACTCAATGATGGATCATTTCCGCCGATGCAGGATTGATTTATGCCGGATTAATGTAATTAAATGTATTTGGTTGGTTATACTGGGGCGGTCCGGAGAGGGTATCGGCTGCTTTTCTCCCAGGCGCTATTCTCCTCCTAAAAAAAGAATCTCCAGAGCAACTATCCTTTGACCAATCAGAGGGTAATCGCTGGATCTGTCGCCTGGGCTGCAGAAAAAATTCCAGCGATGGCTTGGGGTTGCCGTGGCAACATCGCGCTGTCAAGTTGAGTTATTACACAGGTCTATCGCGCTATGTAATTCATAAAAACGGTTAAAGTAAGAATTAACTGACAGTATCTATACCAATACCTGCCCAACGCGCCATCAAAGCCTTCTCCATGCCTGGTTATGCCCGTCCGTAAAGCCTCGTCGCTGACGATCACCCTGATTTTGCCCTTTGTGATGCTGATTGCATTGCTGACCGGGGTGCTCGGCGTGCTGTGGTACTGGACGGGCAGCAAGACGGTATCGATGCTGTCGCAGCAGCTGATGGTGGAGATGGCCGAGCGCATCAGCCAGGCGGTGGACCGGCACATCTTCAGCTCGCGCTCCATCATCGAGGCGAGTTTTCCAGCAGGCCTGCAGGCCCCCGACCGCATCGAGGACGATATGCCGGCGCTGCGCACCCGCCTGTGGGCTGCCACATCGCTGACGCAGCGCCAGGGCGACTATGTCTTCTACGGCAACCGCCATGGGCAAGGCATCGGCCTGCTGCGCAGCAATGAAACCCAGGCGGAACTGCGCATCAAGCTGAACGCGCAGGATGTACGCAGCATCTACCTGCTGCCAGGCATCCAGGCCGAGCCGATCTTCCTGTCCAAGGAATCCAATCTGTTTGATCCGCGCACGCGTCCCTGGTACCGGCTGGCGCAGGGCGTTGTCGGCCATATCTGGACGCCGGTCTATATCGATTTCAATGCCAAGGACCTGGTGATGACGCGGGCGCGCCGGGTGTTTGGTGCGGATGGCCAGCCCACGGGTGTGGTGGCGACCGATGTCTTTCTGAATGAGCTGCGGCTTTTTGTCGATGGCCTGCATTTGTCAGAGGGTGCCGAGGCTTTCATCATGGAGCCCAATGGCGACCTGATTGCCGGCACGCGCATGGACAATATCCGCTTGAACGGCGAGCAGCCGCCCAGCCGGGTCAACGCCGCCAGCGCCGGCAACCCCTTGCTCAAGGTGGTGTACCGGCAGCTGGTGCACGAGTTTTCGCAGTCCAACGAGGTGGCACGCACGGCGCTGATCTTTGATGCCAAGAACCATGCGATCGAGGTGGCCTACCGCCGCGTGACCGATGAGGCGGGCCTGAACTGGCTGGCCGTGGTGGCCGTGCCGCACCAGCAGATGCTGGCCGGCATCCGCGCCCATGTGGTGCTGGTGGTGGCCTTGGGCCTGCTGGCCCTGGGTATTGCCCTGGCGCTGGGTTTGCGCATCTTTGGCGGCCTGGCCAAGGACATGCGCTCGCTCACCTATGCGGTACGCCGCGTGGGGCAGGGCGAGATCGATGTGCCCATTGGCGTCGAGCGCAATGACGAGATTGGTGAGCTGGCCAGCAATGTCCACCATATGCGGCATCGCTTGTTTACCGATGCGCTGACCGGCGCTGCCAACCGCAGCGCGCTGAACCATATTCTGGAGACCTTGACCCGCCCGAACGCGCCCAAGCAGGCGGTGTTTGCCATTCTCTTTATCGACCTCAACCAGTTCAAGCCGCTCAATGACCGCTGGGGCCATGAAAACGGCGATCTGGCCCTGATCGAGGTGGTGCAGCGCCTCAAGGAAGTGCTGCGCAGCAATGATGTGCTGATTCGCCTGGGCGGAGACGAGTTTGTTGCGGTGCTCCAAGGCATCCACAGCGATGAGCAGATCCAGGTGGTGAAAGCCAAGATCCTGGAGGTTCTCGCCCCTGCGTTGCAGTCGCTCAAGGGCTTGCCTGAGGGCGAGGTCGTTCATCTGGGCGCCTCCATTGGCCAGGCGATTTATCCGATCGATGGGGCCGATCCGCAAAGCCTGCTCAAGCATGCCGATCTGGACATGTACAAGAACAAGCAGCACAACGGCCATAGCCGCTGATCGGCCCGATCGCGCTTCGAATGCAAAAAAGCCCGGCAGGTGCCTGGCTTTTAGGACGTAGCGGGCGTTACTGACAGACGCCCAGGCCGGTATTAACGCAGACCGCCGCCGGCGCTGCTTTCGGCGCGTTGGATAAGTTCAATCTTATAGCCATCAGGATCGGTCACAAAAGCGATCACCGTGGTGCCGCCCTTTACCGGGCCGGCTTCGCGGGTGACATTGCCGCCATTGGCCTTGATCTTTTCGCAGGCAGCGTAAGCATCAGGCACGCCCAGGGCGATATGGCCGTAGGCGGTGCCCAGGTCATAGCTCTCGGTGCCCCAGTTGTAGGTCAGCTCGATCTCGGCCTGGCCAGGGTTGCCGTCTTCGTAGCCGACAAAGGCGAGCGAATACTTGTACTCGGTGTTTTCCGAGGTGCGCAGCAGGCGCATGCCCAGCACCTGGGTGTAGAAATCGATGGAGCGCTGGAGATTGCCAACGCGCAGCATGGTGTGCAAAAGACGCATGGGGTTTTCTTTCTTGTAAAGGCAGCGGCAGCGCAGGGCTGCCGCAAGGAAGAAGGCCGACCTTCAGGGGCCAGCCAGAGCCATCCGAGTGTAGCGCCGCACAGTGGCAGGCTGCAGCCCACAAAGCACAACCCCTGCACGGGGCAGGGGTTGCAAGTACAAGCGAGGTGGCGAGAATTACTCGACCTTGGCCTTTTCACGCAGCTCTTGCTGGTACTTCTGGATTTGTTGCTGGCGCAGTTGCTGCTCGATCTGGGGCTTGACTTCGTCAAACTTGGGCAGTTGCGCTTCGCGCACATCGTCCACACGGATGATGTGGTAGCCGAACTGGGTCTTGACCGGGGTATCGGTCATCTGGCCCTTCTTCAGCTTGGTCATCGCTTCGGAGAACTCAGGCACGTAGTTGGCAGCATTGCCCCAGTCCAGATCGCCACCGCGCTGGCCCGATCCAGGATCCTTGGACTCCTTCTTGGCCAGGTCTTCGAACTTGGCACCCTTCTTGATTTGGGCGATCAGGGCCTTGGCCTTGTCTTCGCTGTCCACCAGGATGTGGAAGGCGTGGTATTCCTTGCCTTGGTTAGTCGCAACAAACTTGTCGTACTCGGCCTTGGCAGCCGCGTCAGAGATGGGGTGCGCCTTTTCGTAGGCGGCAAACAGCTCCTGGGTCAGGATGCCTTGGCGCGCCAGCTCGACCTGGCCCTTGAAGGACTCGGTCGCGTCCAGGCCTTGGGCCTTGGCAGCCTGGGCATAGATTTCGCGCTCAATGATGGCTTCCTTGATCTGGCCTTCTTGCTCGGCGCTCACCGGGCGACCGCTGCGCTCCATTTGTTCCTTGAAGGTCTGCAGCAGGGACGAGGGCACTGGCTTGCCATTGACGATGCCAATGTTTTGGGCCACTGCAGGCAGCGCGGCTGAACCAAGCAGGGCAGCTGCAACCAGACCGGACAAGAGCTGTTTTTTCATGCGAAATCCAAATTGTTTATCTATGAAGGAAATATACACCAGTGATTTCATTGTTTTGGTGTATGCAGGACTTCAATGGCAAGGGCATGTAAACCCGCGTCAATGAATGCTTGGAGCGCATCATACACAAGCCGATGCTGGGCTATGCGTGATGTGCCAGTAAATAAGGGTGAAGCGATGCGCAGCCGGAAATGGGTGCCAAATCCGCTGCCATTGGCCCCCACATGGCCGGCGTGCAGACCGCTTTCGTCGATCACTTCCAACTGGGTGGGCGAGAGTTTGTCGCGCAGCACCGCTTCAATGGCGGTGGCGGTAATGTCCTGGGCTTGCATAGAGAAAAGGGGAGTAGCGCGGTCTGGCGGGGAGCCTGACTGAGAGGCAGCAGGCTCAGGCCGCAGATCAGGGTTGGTCTTCCGGGTTGTGCTGGATGTGGCGGCTCAGGTACATGGCCTGGCCCAGCACAAAGACCAGCATCAGGCCCAGGCCGCCGAACATCTTGAAGGTAACCCAGGTGTCCAGATCAAACTGGTAGGCCACCCAGATATTGACGATGCCCATAATGGTAAAAAAGATCGCCCAGCTGTAATTGACCGTGTTCCAGACGGGCTGGGGCAGCTGCACTTGCGCCGACATCAGCTTTTGCATCAGGTTCTTGTTGAAGAACCACTGGCCGCCCAGCAGCACGGCCGCCATCACCCAGTACAGCACGGTGGGCTTCCACTTGATGAAAGACTCGTCGTGGAAAAGCAGGGTCGCGCCGCCAAACACCACGATCACGCCCAGGCTGATCCATTGCATGGGTTCCACCTTGCCGACCTTGAAGCGCAGGTAGGCGATTTGCGCAATGGTCGCCACAATGGCCACCCCGGTGGCCACAAACACGCCCCAGACCTTGAACGCTGCGAAAAACAGCAGGATGGGGAAAAAATCAATCAAAAATTTCATATCAGGCGATGCGGGCTGTGCACGGCATGGCTCAAAAGCCGGAGCGCGGTGCGGACAAGAGAGCAGGGCTTTGGGTGCTTGTGTGTGGTTGAATAGCGCGTCTGCAGGCAAGCGGCCAATGATACGCGAGCTATTTTGCGGCCAGCTTAAGCCGGGCTGAAGTGCTCGCCTCGGCTTGCCGGGGTGTCAGAGCGCAGGCGGCAGCCAAAGTTCCGCGCCGCGCTTGCCCCCGGCCTGTCATGGCAGGGGCAAGCCTGGCTTAGAACAGGTTCTTAGTCCTGCTTTTCAAAGTCCAGCGCAGCCGAGTTCATGCAGTAGCGCAGGCCGGTGGGCTGGGGGCCGTCCGGGAACACATGGCCCAGGTGGGCGCCGCACTGGGCGCAGACGGTCTCTACCCGCACCATGCCATGGCTGCGGTCCACGTTTTCCTGGATCGCGCCGGGAATGGCTTCGGAGAAGCTCGGCCAGCCGCAGCCCGCGTCAAACTTGGTGTCGCTGTCAAACAGTTTGGCGCCGCAGCAGATGCAGTGGTAGCTGCCATCGGCCCAATGGGCCTCGTACTTGCCGGTAAAAGGGCGTTCGGTGGCGGCATGCCGGGTGACCTGGTAGGCCACCGATTCGGCTTGCTTGGATGCGAGTTCGGCCTGCCATTGGGCATCCGATTTTTGGACGGGAAAGCTCATGATGAACAGCTGATTTCAATATGTTGCGCCCAGTCGGGCGGGAGGGCGGCCAGGTCTTCGCAGCCGGGATGCTCTGCATATGGTGTTGCCAGCACGGTTTGCAAGCGGGCAAACGGTGCCCAGTCGCCCTGCTGGGCGGCGGTGATGGCTTGCTGGCCCAGGTGGTTGCGCAGCACATAGCGCGGGTTGGCGGCAAACATGCGCGCAGCGGTGGGTGCTGCATCGCCAGGCTGCAGCAACGCCTGGTACTGCTCGCGCCAGGTCTCAAAGGCTGCATCGCCATTGAACCATGGGGCCAGCGCCGGCAGGCTGTCATCGGCCACCGCTTGCGACAGCGCACGCCAGAACAGGCTGTAGTCGGTGCGGTGCTGCTGCATCAGGGCGAGCAAGGGGTTGACGACAGCGGCCACCGCTTCGGGCGCGGCGCTGCGCGCAGGATCGAGGCCCAGCTTGGCGCCCAGTGCGCGCTGCATCGCAGGCTCCAGCGCGGTCTTGTAGCGCTCCAGCGCGGCCAGCGTGGTCGCCTCGTCTTCAATCAGCGGCAGCAGAGCCTGGCCCAGACAGAACAGGTTCCAGTAGGCCACCTGCGGCTGGCGGGCAAAGGCGTAGCGGCCACCGGTATCGCTGTGGTTGCAGATATGGTTGGCGTCGTAGTGGTCGAGAAACTGGAAGGGGCCGTAGTCAATGGTCAGGCCCAGGATGCTCATGTTGTCGGTGTTCATCACGCCATGGCAAAAGCCATGGGCCTGCCACAGCGCAATCATGCGCGCGGTGCGCTCGGCCACCTCGGCCAAAAACGCGGCATAGCGCTCTGCGCTGCCGCTGGCGTGTTGGGCAACAGCTGGCATGTAGCGCTCCACCACATAGTCCGCCAGCTTGCGCAGGCTGTCCTGGTCATCACGGGCGGCAAAATGCTCAAAATGGCCAAAGCGCACAAAGCTGGGCGCCACGCGGGCGACAACGGCAGCGGTCTCCACCGTCTCGCGGTAGATGGGCTGCGGGGAGGTGACCAGCGACAGCGCACGCGTGGTAGGCACGCCCAGGCCGTGCATCGCCTCGCTGCACAGGTATTCGCGGATGGACGAGCGCAGCACCGCGCGCCCATCGCCCATGCGGGAATAGGGCGTCTTGCCTGCGCCTTTGAGCTGCAGCTCCAGGCCCTCGGGGGCAGTCGCCGATCGGATTTCGCCCAGCAAAATGGCCCGGCCGTCGCCCAACTGGCCTGCCCAGTGGCCAAACTGGTGGCCGCTGTAAACACTGGCCAGCGCATCCATGCCCGGTAGCAGCGCATTGCCGCCCAGCACCTGGGTGGCCTCGCTGCTGGCCAGCCATTCGGGGCGCAGCCCCATGTCCTGGGCCAGTGCCTCATTGCGCGCATGCATGGCCAGCTGCGGCATCGGCGTGGGTTGCAGGCGGGTGTAGAAGACTGGCGGCAGGCTGGCAAAGCCGTTGTGCCATTGGGCACCGGGCTGCAGGGCAGGCGCAGCTTCGCTCGGGGTGGATGCGGTGGCCGCAGCAGTTGCCGGGCGCGTAGACATGCTTGAATCCATGCAGCCATTGTCTGCCTTGCGGCTTTCCCTGCGTGGCCCTGTGTCTATACCGCAAGTCCGGCCCTGCAGGGCGCAGCGCAGCGGCGGCGCAACATTATTTGACCCTGCCCCGGGCGCAAAACCGCAGCAGCAGGCGCTTTTGTCCCTGGTGGGCCAGGAGGGCCGGTTATTATGTCGGCCTGAGTTCTACCGCTTGCTTCATCAGAAGAGATCCCTGGGCCCTCGGGCACCTGCCGGCCATGCCGGGCCAGCTCCACCTTGCGTGGCCCGGCCCGCTTGCGACAGCGCCAGGCAGGTGATCGCCGCCCATCCAAGAGAAAACGAGCACTGTGCGCCTCAATTCCATCAAGCTTGCTGGCTTCAAATCGTTTGCGGAGCCCACCAATTTCATGCTGCCAGGGCAACTGGTGGGCGTGGTCGGCCCCAATGGCTGCGGCAAGTCCAACATCATGGATGCGGTGCGCTGGGTGCTGGGCGAGTCCAAGGCGAGCGAGCTGCGTGGCGAGTCCATGCAGGATGTGATCTTCAACGGCACCACGCACCGCAAGCCCGCCAGCCGCTCCAGCGTGGAGCTGGTGTTCGACAACAGCGACCACCGTGCCGGCGGCCAGTGGAGCCAGTACACCGAAATAGCGGTCAAGCGCGTGCTCACGCGCGACGGCAGCAGCAGCTACTTCATCAACAACATGCCTGTGCGCCGGCGCGATGTGCAGGACGTGTTCCTGGGCACGGGCCTGGGACCACGTGCCTACGCCATCATCGGCCAGGGCACCATCAGCCGCATCATCGAGTCGCGCCCCGAAGAGCTGCGCCTGTTTCTGGAAGAGGCCGCAGGCGTCTCCAAGTACAAGGAGCGCCGCCGCGAGACCGAAAACCGCCTCAACGACACGCGCGAGAACCTGACCCGGGTCGAGGACATCCTGCGCGAGCTCAATGCCAACCTCGACAAGCTGGAAAAGCAGGCCGAGGTCGCGGCCAAGTACAACGCGCTCAATGCCAGCGCCACCTTGAAGCAGCACCAGCTGTGGTTCCTGAAACGCAGTGATGCCGAGCAGGAGCAGGAGAAGGTGCGCATCGATGGCCTCAAGGCCGTCAATGACCTGGAGTCGCGCCTGGCCGATCTGCGCCATGTCGAGGCGGATCTGGAGACCATTCGCCAGTCGCACTATGCTGCAGGCGATATCGTCAACCAGGCGCAGGGCAAGCTCTACGAGGCCACGGCCGAAGTGGGCCGGCTCGAAGCGGAGATCCGCTATGTGGTTGAAGGCCGCCAGCGCGTGGAGAACCGCCTGGTGCAACTGGCCGAGCAGATTGCGCAGTGGACCATTCGCAAGGACGAATCCGAGGCCGAGCTGGAGAACCTGGCCGGCCAGGGCATGGATGCCGAAGAGCGCGCCGAGATGCTGGCCGCCCAGCTCGAAGAGCAGAACCTGCAGCTGCCCGATATGGAAGAGGCGCTGCGCCTGGCCCAGCAGCGCGCCAATGAGCAGCGCAGCTCCGTCACCCAGGTGCAGCAGCAGATCCAGGTGCTGGCCGCCGAGCAGCGCAGCCTGAACGAACAAAGCCGTGGCCTGGAAGTGCGCAGCGAGCGATTGCGCAGCGACCGCAATGCGATGGCTGCGCCCGACGAGACCCGCCTGCTCAACCTGCAGCAGCAAAACGAGGAAGCGGCCGAGGCCGCAGAGATTGCCGAGGGGCGCCTGCTGGAGCTGCAAGACAGCGTCCCCCAGCTCGATGAGGCGCGGCGCAGCAAGCAGCAGCAGGTCAACCAGGAAGGCGCCAAGCAGGCCGATCTGTCGGCGCGGCTCGAGGCTCTCAAAGCCTTGCAGGAAAAGGTCAAGACCGATGGCAAGCTGCAGCCCTGGCTGGCCAAGCACGGGCTCGAAGGCTTGCAGGGCCTGTGGAGCCGCATCCAGGTCGAACCCGGTTGGGAAAACGCCCTTGAAGCGGCACTGCGCGAGCGCCTGGCCGCGCTGGAAGTCAGCCGCCTCGACATGGTGCGCGGCTTTTTGGGCGCAGGTGCCCAGGATGCGCCTCCCGCCCGCCTGGCTTTCTACAGCGTGCCCCAAGCACCGGCCGCAGCTCCTGCTGGCAAGCTCGCGCAGCTGTCCGATTTGCTGCGTGTCCATGATGCCGGCCTGCGCGCCGTGCTGGTCGACTGGCTCTGCGGCTGCTACACCTGCCCGAGCCTGGACGAGGCGCTGGCCCAGCGCAGCCGCCTGCAGGCTGGTGAAACCATTTTTGTGCCGACCGGCCATTCGGTGAGCCTGCACAGCGTGAGCTTTTATGCGCAGGACTCCGAGCAGTCGGGCATGCTGGCCCGGGCCCAGGAAATCGAACATCTGGAAAAGGAGTTGCGCGCCCAATCGCTGATTGGCGAAGAGGCGCGCAATGCGCTGGTGCGTGCCGAGAGCGCCTATGCCGATGCCTCGCAGCGCCTGGTGGCCGTGCGCGCCGAGGCTGCGCAAACCCGCAACCGCGCCCATGAGCTGCAGGTCGAGACCTTGCGCCTGACCCAGCTGGCCGAGCAGGCCCGCGCCCGCACCGCCCAGATCGACACCGACCTGGGCGAAGTGGTGCAGCAGCTCGAAGAGATCCAGGAGCGCCGGATTGCGGCCGAGGCCCGCTTTGAAGAGCTGGACATGCAGCTGGCCGACAGCCAGGAGCGCCATGCCCAGCTCGATGAGACCGTGTATGAGTCCGAGCGCAAGCTGGCCAGCGCGCGCGAACAGCTGCGGGCCCTGGAGCGCCAGTCTCAGGAAGCGGTGTTTGGCCAGCGCAGCATGGAAGCGCGCCGCGCCGAGCTCAACCGCACGATGGAAACGGCGTTGCAGCAAGCCAAGGCCCTGGGCGATGAACAGCTGCGCGCGCAAGAGGAGCAAAAGCGCCTGAACGACGCGGCGGCGCAAGGCGGCCTGCAAGATGCGCTGAACCTGAAGATGGAGCGCGAGAAGGACCTGGCTGCGCGCCGCAGCGAGTACGACGACCTGACCGCCCGGCTGCGCAGCAGCGATGAGCGCCGCCAGCAGTTTGAGCGCGAGCTGCAGCCGCTGCGCGACCGCATCACCGAGTTCAAGCTCAAGGAGCAGGCCGCGCAACTGGGCCTGGAGCAGTACACGACCTTGCTGCAGGAAGCCCAGGCTGATCTGGAGGTCATCGCCGCCTCGGTCAAGGACGGCCAGGTGCGCCTGACCGGTCTGCAGGGCGAAATCGACCGCCTGCACCGCGAGATTGAAGCGCTGGGCGCCGTCAATCTGGCCGCGCTCGATGAGCTCAACCACGCCCGCGAGCGCAAGACCTTCCTTGACTCGCAGATGGACGACCTGACCCAGGCCATGACGACCCTGGAAGACGCGATCAAGAAGATCGATGCCGAAACCCGGCAGTTGCTCTCGGGTACGTTTGACACTGTCAACAGCCATTTCGGGCGCATGTTCCCCGAGCTGTTTGGCGGCGGCCAGGCCAAGCTGATCATCACCGGCGACGAGATTCTGGACTCGGGCGTGCAGGTGATGGCCCAGCCGCCGGGCAAGAAGAACCAGACCATCCATCTGCTGTCGGGTGGCGAGAAGGCGCTGACCGCGATTGCGCTGGTGTTTGCGATCTTCCAGCTGAACCCGGCGCCGTTCTGTCTGCTCGATGAGGTGGACGCGCCGCTCGACGATGCCAATACCGAGCGCTATGCCAAGCTGGTGGCCTCGATGAGCCGCAGCACGCAGTTCCTCTTCATCAGCCACAACAAGATCGCGATGGAGATCGCCCAGCAGCTGATTGGTGTGACAATGCAGGAGCAGGGCGTCTCGCGCATTGTGGCCGTGGATATGGAATCTGCCTTGTCGATGGCCGATTCGGCGTGAAAGATTTTTAAAAACGAAGTCGTATGAGTAATTTTCAACTGGCGTTGGTGATCACCTTTGGTGTCATTCTGGTTTTGTACATCGCCTACAACACCTGGTCGGCACGCCGCAACGAGCCCAAAAAACCCCGGCCCGAGGAGCCCGGCCAGAGCGGCGACTCCGAGCTGCGCTACGAGCCCGGCTTTGATGGCCGCGCGGCATCGTCAGCCACCGGTGACCCGGTGTTCGATGCCCAACTGGGCGGCCAGGGCCCCCGCTTGAGCGGCCACAGCGCTGATGCCTTTGGCGCAGGGGCGGTGGCGCGCAGCGGCAACCCCGGCACTTACCGGGGCGACCGCCAGCAGATTCTCGACCCGCTCACCGATGCGATCGCGACCATCCACACCGATGGCATCGTCTCGGGCAATGCGGCCATCGCGGCCATGCCCAGCAGCTTTCGCGCCGGCAACAAGGCCTTCAACATCGAAGGCCTGAACGAGACCAGCCAGACCTGGGAGTTGCCACGCGCCGGCGCCCGCTACACCGGTTTTCAGGCCGGTGTGCAGCTGGCCAACCGCCATGGCCCGATGAACGAGATCGAGTTTTCCGAGTTCGTCACCAAAGTCCAGCAGTTTGCAGACAGCATTGGCGCGGCGCAGGACACGCCCGACATGCTGCAGGAAGTGGCCCGGGCCCGCGAGCTCGACGCCTTTGCCAGCGAGCATGATGCGCAGCTGGCCTTTATGCTGCGCGCCAAGCGCGCTTCCTGGAGCCCCGGCTATGTGGCCCAGGTGGCCGCCAAGCATGGCTTTGTGCCGGCTGGCCCTGGCCGCATGGTGATGCCCTCGGGCATCGAGCAGATGCCTGCCATATTGGCGCTGACCTATGACGCGCAGGCGGCACTGGCCGACGACCCGGAAGCCAGCGCCTTGCGTGATGTGCTGCTGAGCCTGGATGTGCCGCATGTGGCGCGCAGCGAAAAGCCTTTCGACAAGATGCGCACCGCTGCCGAGGCGCTGTGCGCCGAGATGGACGGTGTCATCTGCGACCAAAATGGCACGCCCCTGCCGATCATGGTGGTGGACCCCATCGCCCAGGATTTGGAGAACCTGTACGACCAGCTCGAGCAGCGCGACCTGGCCGCGGGCTCGCTGGCCGCAAGACGTTTGTTCAGCTAAGCCACCAGCGTTTTGCCAAAGGCTGCCTGTGCAGCCTTTTTGCGTTCTGGCTGCCGCTGATTAGGCAGTGCAGCGGCAGCTTTGGCCGTATAGTCGCAGGCATCAGACTACGCAGAGCCCCGCGCTTTGCCAGATTTTCGGAGTCAAGCCGCATGGCTGAGAATATTGATCTTTTCGCGTCGCCCGCTGGCGGCGCCCCGCAGGATGCCGCCGCCGAGGTGCAGGCCTTGCGCGCGCAGCTGGAGCAATGGGCGCATGAGTACTATGTGCAGGATGCGCCCACGGTGCCCGATGGCGAGTACGACCGCGTCTACCAGCGGCTCGAAGCACTGGAAAAAGCCCATCCTGAGTTGCTGAGCCCCGATTCGCCGACCCAGCGCGTGATCGGCGCCATTCTGGAGGGCCTGACCCCCGTGCGCCATGCGGTGCCGATGCTCAGCATCCGCACCGAGACCGACAACGAAGCCAGCGGCGCGCAGGCCTTTGATACGCGCATCCGCAAGGAGCTGGGTCTCGATCCCAGTGACCCGCCGGTCGAGTATGTGGCCGAGCCCAAATTCGACGGCCTGGCGATGAACCTGCGCTACGAGGGCGGGCGCCTGGTGCAGGCCACCACGCGCGGCGATGGCGAAGTGGGCGAGGACGTCACCCACAATATCCGCACCATCCGCCAGATACCGCTGCAGCTGCGCCAGGATGCCGCCGTGCCACCCGTGCTGGAAGTGCGCGGCGAAGTCTATATGCGCCGCGATGATTTTGATGCGCTCAACCGCAAGCAGGAAGCTGCTGGCGGCAAGACCTTTGTCAACCCGCGCAATGCGGCAGCTGGCGCAGTGCGTCAGCTTGACTCCAACATTACGGCCCAGCGCCCGCTGTCCTTTTTTGCCTATGGCCTGGGTGAGGTGACGCCGGTGGCCCAAGGCGGCATGCAGTGGGACAGCCACTACGCCATGCTGATGCAGCTGCGCGCCTGGGGCTTTCCGGTGGCGCCGCAGGTCTGCGTGGCCAAGGGCGCGGATGAGCTGGTGGCCTTCCACCAGCGCATGGGCGCCGAACGCGCCAACCTGGGCTACGAGATCGATGGCGTGGTCTACAAGGTCAACAGCCGCGCGCTGCAGCAGGAGCTGGGCTTTGTCAGCCGTGAGCCGCGCTGGGCCGTGGCCCACAAGTACCCGGCCCAGGAGATGGTGACGCGGCTCGAAGGCATTGAAGTGCAGGTGGGCCGCACCGGCAAGCTGACGCCGGTGGCGCGTCTGGCGCCGGTGTTTGTCGGTGGCGTTACTGTCACCAACGCCACCCTGTCCAATGTGTTCGACATCCGCAAAAAGGGGGTGCGGGTGGGGGACGATGTCATCGTGCGCCGCGCGGGCGATGTGATCCCCGAGGTGGCAGGACGGGTGCCTGGTGCGCGGCCGCAGTATGTGCCCAACTTCTCGATGCCTAGCCAATGCCCGGTCTGCGGCAGCGATGTGGTGCGTGAAAAAGGCGAGGCCAACCACCGCTGCACCGGCGGCCTGTTCTGCGTGGCCCAGCGCAAGGAGGCCATCCTGCACTATGCGCACCGCCGCGCGATGGACATCGAAGGCCTGGGTGACAAGCTGGTGGACCAGCTGGTCGACAGCGGCGTGATCCGCAGCCTGCCCGACCTCTACAAGCTGGGTATTGCGACTCTGTCGGGCCTTGAGCGCATGGCAGAGAAGTCCGCACAGAATGTGCTGGCGGCGCTCGAGTCTTCCAAGAAAACCACGCTGGCCCGCTTTGTGTTTGGCCTGGGCATTCGCCATGTGGGCGAATCCACCGCCAAGGACCTGGCCAAGCACTTTGGGGTGCTCGACGCGATCATGGATGCCTCGGTCGACGAGCTGCTGCAGGTGAACGACGTGGGGCCGGTAGTGGCCCATAGCCTGCACACCTTTTTTGCGCAGCCGCACAACCGCGAAGTGGTCGAGCAGCTGCGCGCTGCGGGCGTGCACTGGGACGAGGCGGTGCCTGCCGAAAAGCCCGCGCAGATTCTGGCTGGCATGACCGTGGTGCTGACCGGCACCTTGCCCACCATGGGCCGCGATGAAGCCAAGGACCTGCTGGAAGCGGCAGGCGCCAAGGTCTCCGGCTCAGTCAGCAAGAAGACCCATTACCTGGTGGCCGGCGCGGACGCGGGCAGCAAACTGACCAAGGCCCAGGAGCTGGGCGTGGCGGTGCTCGATGAAGCTGCGATGCTGCGGCTCTTGCAAAACGGCGCGCCTTGATCTGGCGCAAATGGTGCGCCTCGCCACGCTGCACAGCAGCACATAGCAGGCGGTGGGGCGATAGGGATAGGGGCTTTCTCTGACATCGGCATGCGCCAGATGTCAATACGATGAAAAATACCAGTGGCTGCGATCCGGCGGCCCTGCTTTTTTTATGCAGAGGAGATGCCGTGAGCTATACCCTGAGACAAGTTCAGACCTTGCTGACCAAGCCTGAGTTGGAGCTGTTCCAAGCCAGCCGTGCCAATGCGATCAAGGATCTGACCGAGCGCCAGCTCAGCAGCAAGATCACCCGCAGCCGTACCTTGCGCGCCAAGTACCGTGATCTCTACCAACGCCAGACGGTCAAAACCCAGAAGGGATCGGCCGCTGCGCGCCGGCCTGCGGGCAATGAGAACAACCGCACCGAGCTCAAAGCCGATGTGATGCAGGACCTGCTGGGCCGCTTTGAAGAGCGGCTGGCCAAGCTGCAGGCGACGGCCCTCAAGGGCG